>NZ_JBSGTR010000062.1:0-34746 GCF_053607505.1 Rhodococcus sp. NPDC055112 | reverse complement strand
CGTCACCTCCGTGGAGGTGACGGGCCGCTTTTCGTGGCTCTGCGAGTACTACTTCTGCAGGTGCTCGGCGTACATGCTCGTGCCCGGCTCGGCGAGCAGGGTCTGACCCAGGCCGATGCCCGCCGCGATCAGGGTCGGTCCGCCGACAGCGATGGTCCCGACAATTGCGCCGATGCCGGCGCCGGGAACGCAGCCGACAACGAGGAAACTGAGAGCGCCCGCGGCACAACCGAGGATGGTGCCGATGAGGCCGCCCGAGGCGGTGGCCACCGCAAGCTGTGCACCGAAGGTCTGCTGCGCGATCAGGTTCTCGGCAGGCGAGGCGATGTCCTTGATCGCGATGTTGCCGACGGTGCGGTCGCCGCGATCGGCCGGGGTGACCGACTTGGCCTTGCCCAGGTCGAAGATCGGGGTCAGGGTGACGGTCTTGCCGTCCTCGCTGATCTTCTGCTCCATCGGGAACTTGAGCGAGTTGAGCTGGAACGCCAGCGGCAGGCTCACGACGGCCTTGCCCGCGTTGTCCTGCAGCTCGATGTTCTTGCCGTCACCGGAGACCTTGAAGCCGCCCGCGTCGATGGTGGTGACGACCGACTGTCCCTCGACCTTCGAGCTCCAGTCGATGGTCTCGGGCGCTGCCGGTGCCGCGTACGAGGTGCCCGCACCCACACCCAGCGCCGCGATCGCCATCAGCGACGTCGCCGCGAACTTCTTCAGCCTCATCTACAAATCCCCTCTGGAAACCAAAATTGACACATGGGTCACAACACAGTCTCGGTGGAGACTAATCTGTGATTCTTCTGAGAACAAGGCGCAGCAATTGCCCGCCGAGCCGTTCGTTCCGCTCACTTCTCCGCAGGTCATCCGGCGAAGTTAGGTTGACCTGCGCTGAACCCCCCGAAAGGGCACAAATTACGGTGAGCGTGAGAACTCCTGTGCCTCGCGTCGGCCTCCCGCCGATGTGACCACGGACTCGACGTTGGCTCGGGATGCTACCGACGGGTAACTTAACCCGTGTTGGCGTTGCCGTCGTAGAAGGAAAGGCCGTGACATGAACGCCCTGACGATCACGTTGGGCACGATCGGCGCACTGCTCAGCCTCGTGTGTTGGGCCTCATTCTTGAGTGGGGCCTGGACCATGGGGAAGACGGTGCAGCTCGGTCAACCAGCCCCGGACCGCTGGCGCCCGTTCCTCCCCCGCTTCAAGCAGATGATCATCGAGTTCATCGCGCACACCCGGATGCAGAAGTTCCGCACCGTGGGCTGGGCGCACTGGCTCGTGATGATCGGCTTCCTCGGCGGCGCCCTGTTGTGGTTCGAGGCCTACGGCCAGACCTTCAACCCCGAGTTCCACTGGCCGATCTTCGGCGACACGTGGATGTGGCACCTCTGGGACGAGCTCCTCGGCATCGGCACCATCGTCGGCATCACCGTGCTGATCGTGATCCGCCAGCTCAACCACCCGCGGATCCCGGCGCGGCTCTCGCGCTTCGGCGGCTCGAAGTTCGGCCCGGCCTACTTCGTCGAGATCGTCGTCTTCGTCGAGGGCCTCGGCATGGTCATGGTGAAGGCAGGCAAGATCGCCACCTACGGCCACGCCAACCCGTGGACCGACTTCTTCACCATGAACGTCGCCAAGCTGCTGCCCGCCAGCGCCGTGATGGTCTCGATCTTCGCGTTCGTCAAGCTGATGTCCGGCATGATCTGGCTGTACATGGTCGGCCGCAACATCACCTGGGGCGTCGCCTGGCACCGCTTCTCCGCGTTCCCGAACATCTACTTCAAGCGTGAGGACGACGGCGGCGTCGCCCTCGGCGCCGCGAAGCCGATGATGTCCAAGGGCAAGGCCCTGACCATGGACAACGTCGATCCGGACACCGACACCCTCGGTGCGGGTCAGATCGAGGACTTCTCCTGGAAGGGCTGGCTCGACTTCACCACCTGCACCGAGTGTGGCCGCTGCCAGAGCCAGTGCCCCGCCTGGAACACCGGCAAGCCGCTCTCGCCCAAGCTGCTGATCATGTCGCTGCGCGACCACGGCTACGCCAAGGCGCCGTACCTGCTCGCTGGCGGCCGCAAGGACATGGGCGGCGACGAGGTCGGCCTGGTCGACGCCGACGGCAACGTCAACGAGGCCGCGCTGGCGAAGATCCCCGAGGCCGCGCTCACCGAGGCCGGCCGCAAGCTGGTCGGCGAGACCGTCGAGGGCGAGCTGGCTCCGGTCATCGACCTCGAGACCCTGTGGTCGTGCACCAACTGTGGCGCCTGCGTCGAGCAGTGCCCCGTCGACATCGAACACGTCGACCACATCATCGACATGCGCCGCTACCAGGTGCTCATCGAGTCGGAGTTCCCGTCCGAGCTGGCAGGCCTGTTCAAGAATCTCGAGAACAAAGGCAACCCCTGGGGCCAGAACTCCAAGGACCGGCTCAACTGGATCAACGAGATGGACTTCGAGATCCCCGTCTTCGGCAAGGACGCGGACACCTTCGAGGACTACGAGTACCTGTTCTGGGTCGGCTGCGCCGGTGCCTACGAGGACCGCGCCAAGAAGACCACCAAGGCCGTCGCAGAGCTGCTCGCTACAGCGGGCGTGAAGTTCATGGTCCTCGGCGCCGACGAGACCTGCACCGGCGACTCCGCTCGCCGCGCGGGCAACGAGTTCCTGTTCCAGCAGCTCGCGATGCAGAACATCGAGATGCTCAACTCCGTGTTCGACGGCGTCGAGCAGTCCAAGCGCAAGATCGTCGTCACCTGTGCGCACTGCTTCAACGCGCTCGGCAACGAGTACCCGGAGGTGGGCGGCGACTACGAGGTCGTCCACCACACCCAGCTGCTCAACCGCCTGGTGCGCCAGAAGAAGCTGATCCCCGTCGCCTCCGTCAATGAGGACGTCACCTACCACGACCCGTGCTTCCTGGGTCGCCACAACAAGGTGTACGACGCCCCGCGTGAGCTGATGGCCGCCACCGGCAGCAACCTCAAGGAAATGCCGCGTCACGGCGAACGGTCCATGTGCTGTGGCGCCGGTGGTGCGCGCATGTGGATGGAAGAGAACATCGGAAAGCGCATCAACGTCGACCGCGTGGACGAGGCACTGTCCACGGATCCGAAGAAGATCGCGACCGGCTGCCCCTTCTGCCGCGTCATGCTCACCGACGGCGTCACCGCACGCCAGGAGTCGGGCCAGGGCGAGGGCGTCGAGGTCGTGGACGTCGCGCAGATGATGCTCGAGTCCATCACCCGGCTCGAGCCGGCGGAGCTGACCGCGAACATCAAGGTCGAGCCCCGCGTCAAGGCAGCGGCCCCCGTCGCCGAGGCCGCCCCGGTCGCCGAGGCCGCTCCGGCTGCTCCGGCTGCGGAGGCCCCGGCCGCCGCACCTGCCGCCGCGAAGCCCGCGGTCAAGGGCCTGGGCATGAAGGGTCTGGCCAAGGCCCCCGGTGCGAAGGCTCCTGGCGCGAAGGCTCCGGGCGCCAAGCCCGCCGCTGCCGAGGCTGCTCCGGCCGCCGAGGCCGCTGCGGCTCCTGCCGCCGCTCCGAAGGGCCTCGGCCTCAAGGGTGGCGCGAAGGCACCGGGCAAGGGTCTGGGCATGAAGGGTGGAGCCAAGGCTCCGGGCGCCAAGCCCGCCGCCGCTGCTCCCGCCGCCGAGGCACCCGCCGCCGCCGCTCCCGCAGTTGCCGAGGCACCCGCCGCCGAGGCCGCTGCTCCCGCCGCCAAGCCGAAGGGTCTTGGCCTCGCGTCCGGCGCCAAGGCTCCCGGTAAGGGTCTGCAGATGAAGGGTGGAGCCAAGGCTCCCGGTGCCAAGGCTGCCGCTCCGGCCGCCGCCGCACCGGCACCTGCGGCCGAGGCTCCGGTTGCGGAGGCCCCGGCCGAGGCTCCCGCCGCTGCGGCACCGGCCCCCGCCGCCCAGGCTCCGGCCGCGCCGCCGCAGCCGAAGGCTGGCGGGCTCGGGTTCAAGGCCGGCGCCAAGGCCCCGGGTGCACGCAAGGCCGCCCCGGCCGCCGCCGCGCCCGCGGCTCCGGCCCCGGCTGCCCCCGCCGCCGAGAGTGCACCCGTCGAGGCCGCACCGGTCGCCGAGAGTGCACCTGCCGACGAGGCTCCCGCCACCAACGGTGCAGCTGCGGACAACGGTGCTCCTGCCGCTGAGGCCGCACCTCTGCCCCAGCCGAAGGCAGGCGGACTCGGGTTCAAGGCCGGCGCCAAGGCCCCGGGCCGCAAGAAGTAGCAACACCCAGCAACGCGCCCCCACCGACTCGGTGGGGGCGCGTTCTGTTTCGGCGGCCACCTGCACACCCTTTCTGCGGCCGTCACACGGCCAATGCACGCCGACTACGGGTGTGCGCGCGCTAAAAGGGGTGTGCGATCAGGGGTCCGGCGGTCGTGTACAGGGTCAAGGTTGTCCACAGCCCAGAGGGATTGCCCAGTCCGACCCCTGTCCTCCGCCGAGCCGGGGTGCACGATGCCGGTCATGGGCGAGATCATCCGCCGACCCGAGGCACTGCAACGCGGTGCAACCGATCGGCAACTCCAACGAATGTGTACGAAGGGGAGCTGGCGTCGGCTGCGTCCGGGATCCTTCACCGACCGCGGACAGTTCGACGCGCTCGACGCCGTGGGTCAACATCGGATGCTCGCGGAGTCGATGATCCTCGCATCGTCTTCCAACGCAGTACTCAGCCATCAATCCGCTGCCGTCATCCACGGCCTCGAGCTGTGGAACACACCCCTGCTGCGCGTGCACCTGACCCGTGATCGCCGCACCGGTGGCCGCACATCGGCGGTCCGTCACGTCCACTCCGCCCCGCTCGATGCGTCGGAGGTGATCGAGGTCGATGGTCTGCGGGTCACGTCACTGGCGCGCACGATCCTCGACCTCGCGAGGACACTGCCGTTCGAGCAAGTCCTGGTCGTCGGGGACCATGCGCTGCACAGCACTCCACTCTCGTCCGACGACCTCGGGGCGGCGGTCGCGTCGATCGCGGGTCGCCCCGGCAGCGCTGTCGCCCGACGCGTGCTCGGCCTGCTCGACGGCCGGTCGGAAAGTGTGGGCGAATCCCGTAGCCGGGCCCTGTTCCTCCGCCACCAGCTCCCACTCCCGGAACCGCAGCCGAATCTCTACGCCGCGGGAGGAGCGCACCTCGGCCGCGTGGACTTCCTCCTCGAGGAGCTCGGTGTCGTCGGCGAGTTCGACGGACTGTCGAAGTACGGCAGGCTGGTACCGGATGGCCAGACCCCGGCGGACGTGGTGTGCGCGGAGAA
Organism: Rhodococcus sp. NPDC055112; assembly: GCF_053607505.1. NCBI lineage: Bacteria > Bacillati > Actinomycetota > Actinomycetes > Mycobacteriales > Nocardiaceae > Rhodococcus > Rhodococcus sp. NPDC055112. The sequence goes on along the minus strand of NZ_JBSGTR010000062.1, from coordinate 29,490 downwards.
GCTACGCGAAGACGCGATCCGGGCGGAGGGCTGGGAAGTCGTGCGGTGGACCTGGAACGATCTGGCCACCCCACCGAAGCTGATCCGACGGGTTCTCGACGCAATCGAGCGCGCCCAGCCGCGGTCGGCGCCGAGTGGGACGGTGACGTACACCCCGCGGCCATGAGTAGCCGGGGCAGTCACGACCACTGCCCTGCACACACCTTCTGCCGCCGACACACCCCCAGTACACGCCCAATTCGGGTGTGCCGGCTCGAACCGGTGTGTGCGGGCGACTCGTGGCCCCGGCCGACAGCGGGCCTACGGACGCCAGAGCTCGAGCCGCGGGATGCCGGGCGTCTCGAAGCCGAGCACCTGGCCGTAGAACGACAGTTCCGCCTCGCGCGAGCTGACGATGGTCTCCACCTTCCGAAAGCCGTGCGCCTCCCCCTCGTATGCCAGGTACGCGTGCGGTATGCCCTTGCGCACCATCGCGTCCCGGAACCGCTCCGCCTGCGACGGGGGCACGATCGGATCGGAAAGGCCCTGCAGCAGCAGCACCGGGCAGGAGAGCCCGTCGACGTTGTTCACCGGCGCCCGTCGCGCATAGAGCTCCTTGCTGGCCGGCAGCGGACCGATCAGGCCGTCGATGTACCTGGACTCGAAATCGTGCGTCTCCTGGACGAACAGCTCGAGCTCGGCGACGCCGTAATACGAGGCACCGCAGGCGAACACGTCGGAGGTCGTCAGCGCCGCAAGCACCGTCCAGCCGCCAGCCGAACCACCCTCGATCGCGAGCCGCCGCGGATCGGCCATCCCGACGTCCGCCAACCCGCGGACGGCGGCGATGGTGTCCTCGACGTCCACGATCCCCCACTGCCCACGCAGCCGGTTGCGGTACTCGCGGCCGTATCCGCTCGATCCGCCGTAGTTCACATCGATCACACCGATCCCGCGGCTGGTGAAGTACGCGAACACCATGCTCAGCGCGGGCGCGACGTGCGCGGTCGGGCCGCCGTGCACGAAGGCGACGTACGGCGGCAGCTCCCCGTCCACCCCCGTGTAGTTCGGGTTGCGCGGCGCATAGGTGTACGCGTGCACCTCACGTCCTTGTGGCCCTGTGACCGTGATCGGTTGCGCGGTGGGCAGATATCCGACGTCGGGCAGATCGTCGACGCCGAGCCGGACGTCGGTGACCGCACCCGTGCCCAGGTCCAGCAGCCGCAGCCCGCCCGGCGTCTGCGCGCCACCGCTACGCAGCAGAACCCGATCGCCGCGCAGGTCCGTGATGCCGAGGGAGGTGAGGTCGCCGAGGTCGAGGTCCTCGATCGAGCCGTCGGACGGGTCGACCAGCGCCAGCCTGTCCGTGCCGACCGTGCGGGTGGTGAGTAGTCGACCGTCCGCCAGCTCGGTGTACCAACGGACACCGAGATGCCACAGGGGCGCACCGAAGTCCGCGTCCAGCGGGCACACGGGTCGCGGCGGCTGAGCACCGAGGTCCACCCGGTACAGGTTCCACCAGCCGCTGCGGTCGCTGATCGCGTAGAGGGAGCCGTCGTCGAACCACTGCGGCTGCAGCACCGACTCCTCGGGCCCGCCGAGCAGCACCCGGCCCGGGCCGCAGACTCCGTTCTCGTCGAGCTCGGCGACCCGCAGTTCGGTACCGTCCCAGGGCATCTGCGGGTGATCCCAGGCGATCCAGGCGAGTCGCCTGCCGTCGGGCGAGAGCCGCGGATAGGCCAGGAAGTGCGAGCCCGACACCACCGACCGCACCCGTGCTGGATCGCCGCCGCCAGAGCCGTCGAGCGGGATGGCGCAGATGTCGCGGCGCACCTCGCCGTCGGCCGAATGGGTCTCGCGCACGCACCACACCTCGTCGCCGACGATGCTCAGCTCGCCGTACCGCAGCCCCGCCCGGACGGCGGGCGGCGGTGTGAGCGGGATGGGGTGCTCGCCGGGGCGGAGCGTGTACACGCGTTGGTCGCTGAATTCCGCGAACACCAGGCGACCGTCGTGGGTGACCGTCCAGCCGCCGCCGCCGTACTCGTGCACCCGGGTGCGGGCGTTCCACGGCGGCGGCAGCACGTCCTCGGGCTCCCCGCGTCTGCTCGAGCGTCGGATCGAGGTTCGCCCGCCCTCGCTGGGACGCAGCTCGGACCACCAGATCTCCTCGCCGACAAAGTGGCCGGAGTCGACCGGGTGCCCGCTCGAGGCGAGGTCCGCGGCGGTGATCGGCGAGAGCCAGGAACCGTAGGGTGCGCGCTGTGGCATGCGGTCCAACTTAGGCCGCGTCGCCGACAACGTGGGCTCGGCGCGCGAGCCGCGTCACGCCGGCAACCACGCCCCGTGCAACCCGGCGGGCACTCGGAGCGGCAACCGCACCCTGCCGAGCGGGCCCGATCCTGGGTCCTCGGCGGGGAGTACGCAGAACCACGACGACATGTCGGCGCGGTCGGTGCCGATCATCCCCCAGTAGTCGTGTTCCGCGCCGGGCATGAAGATCGGTTCGCCCACCGTGAGGCTGTCCGGATCCCAGTGCGCCTCGGATCCCGATGGGTCGAAGAACCACAGCGAATCCATCGGGCCCTCGCGGCCGGCGAGCTTGCCGACGGTCGCGACGGTGCCGTGGCCGCGGGTGAGGCTGCGGTCGTCGATGCGGGGGAATTCGACGTCCCTGTCCGACAAGGCCGTTCGCTGCACCGCGCCGGTCTCCGGATCGATCACCGCCCGCATCAGCGTGCCGACGTTCGGGCGATCGGCGTCGGCGAACCCGCCCGGGTACGACCATTGCGCGTAGTCGACGCTCACCCGCCCGTCGGGCAGGTCGAATCCGTTCGCGAAGTGCCACACCCAGAACGCCTCGCAGCTCGCCCACCGGACAGGACCGCCGTCGCGCGGGATCAGCGCCACCCTGGTGCCGTCGTCCGGCCGCCAGTCCAGTACCGACCCGCCGGTGAGCAGGCCGGCCATGTCGAACGCCAGCGGGCACACCAACAGCACGATGTAGCGCTCGGTCAGTGCCATGTCGTGGATCATCACCGCCTTGTCCATCCCCGCGACCGGTGCGGGTGGGCGGGCGGGCGAGCCGTCGGCCGCGACCACGGACCAGGTCAGGTAGGGCGGGTCGAGCAGGTAGTTGAACAGCACCAGCTCCCCGGTCGTCGGGTCGGTCTTGGGGTGCGCGGTGCTGCCGACCGCCATCGCGCCGTCGCAGCTCTCCGGCCCGAGGGTGCGCAGATCGGCCGGGTCGAGCAGGTAGGGCCGGGTGGTCTCGGCCATCGCCATCAGCCGGCCGCCGTGCCGGACCACGTTGATGTCCGGCAGCTCGCGCGGCGTCCCGGCCAGCTCGGGCCCGACCTCGGCCTCACTGGGGGTGTACAGGTCGGTCACGCCTGCCCAGATCGCGTGCCCGACCTTCTCCTCCGCCACCACCATCGGCGTCCGGACGAACCGGTTGGTGTACCGGGCGGCGCCGTCCGCCAGCTCGATCCGGTGCACCATGCCGTCGCCGTCGAGCGGGTAGACGTACCGGCCGATCGGGTCGAACCGCGGGTTGGGCCCGTTGCGCAGGTACGCGCCGTGCAGGTCCGACGGCAGCTCGCCGACGATCTCGAGGCCGCGGACGTCCACCTCCTCCCGCTGCGGCTCGAAGATCCCCGTCAGGTGCGAGTGGTGCGCGATGTCGACGGGCGCGGGCCGGGGAAAGCTCGGTGCGTTCATGGGAATGCCACTTCCGTGCGGAGTTCGTTCCGTCTTTCAGGGTCCTCTCCCCGAGTGCCGCCGAACAACGATTTGGTGGTGCGAACCGCGTCCGATCAGCGCGTTACCTGCGCCACATGCGGGGTAGCGAGAGAAATCCGCTTGAACCGGGGTGGCACCATGGACCGGTGACCGTCTCGGAGCCCTCCCACCACACCCACATCCAGCCGCGCGTGCTCAACCAGTCCGCGAAGCTGCAGAACGTGCTGTACGAGATCCGTGGACCGGTACACGCGCACGCCGCCCGGCTCGAGGCCGAGGGCCACCGCATCCTCAAGCTGAACATCGGCAACCCGGCCCCGTTCGGGTTCGAGGCGCCCGACGTGATCATGCGCGACATGATCGCCGCGCTGCCCACCGCGCAGGGCTACTCCGACTCCAAGGGCATCCTGTCCGCCCGTCGCGCCATCGTCACCCGCTACGAGCTGGTCCCGGGCTTCCCCGACCTCGACGTCGACAACGTCTACCTCGGCAACGGGGTGTCCGAGCTGATCACGATGACGATGCAGGCGCTGCTCGACAACGGCGACGAGGTGCTGATCCCGGCGCCCGACTACCCGCTCTGGACCGCGACGACCAGCCTCGCGGGCGGCACCCCGGTGCACTACCTCTGCGACGAGTCCGAGGGCTGGAACCCGGACATCGCCGACATCGAATCGAAGATCACCCCGCGCACCAAGGCGATCGTGGTGATCAACCCGAACAACCCGACCGGCGCGGTCTACACGGCCGAGGTGCTGAGCCAGATCGTCGCGCTGGCCCGCAAGCATCAGCTCCTGCTCCTCGCCGACGAGATCTACGACAAGATCCTCTACGACGACGCCAAGCACATCTCGCTGGCGACCCTCGCCCCCGACCTGCTCTGCCTGACCTTCAACGGCCTGTCCAAGGCCTACCGGGTGGCCGGGTACCGCTCGGGCTGGCTGGCCATCACCGGCCCGAAGGACCACGCGGCGAGCTTCCTGGAGGGCATCGACCTGCTCGCCTCGATGCGGCTGTGCCCGAACGTGCCCGCGCAGCACGCCATCCAGGTGGCGCTCGGCGGGCACCAGAGCATCGAGGAACTGATTCTGCCGGGCGGCCGGCTGCTCGAGCAGCGCGACGTCGCCTGGGAGCGACTGAACATGATCCCTGGCGTCACCTGCGTGCGGCCGAAGGGCGCGCTCTACGCCTTCCCCCGGCTCGACCCCAACGTCTACGAGATCCGCGACGACGCGAAGCTGGTCCTGGACCTGCTGCTGCAGGAGAAGATCCTGGTGGTCCAGGGCACCGGGTTCAACTGGCCCAACCACGACCACCTGCGCATCGTGACGCTGCCGTGGGCCCGCGACCTGGCCGTCGCGATCGAGCGGTTCGGCAACTTCTTGGCGGGCTACAGCCAGTAGGCGGAGCGCTGCCGACGTCACACCCCCGTTGACGCGATCACACACTCGATCGACGCCCAGAGGGTGTGTGAGCCCGTCAATAGGTGTGTGAACTCGGCAGGGGTTCGCCACGGCGGACGGCCGGCCCGATCGGCTACCGTCAGTGGGGTGTGCGCACCTCGGAATCTCCCAGCAGGACAGACCGCATGACCGGCGAGCCGCTCTCGGTCTACGACGCCATCCGGATGCGCCGCGACGTCCGCGCGGAGTTCACGGGTGAGCGGGTCTCGGAGGAGCAGCTGACCCGGATCCTGCAGGCCGGGCACTGCGCGCCCAGCGTCGGCAACACCCAGCCATGGGACTTCGTCGTCGTGCAGAAGCCCGAGACGCTGGACACGTTCGCCGAGCACGTCGCGGGCTGCAGGCGGAACTTCGCCGACTCCCTGCCGCCGGAGCGCCGCGCCACCTTCGACCCGATCAAGATCGAGGGCATCCAGGAGTCCGGCACCGGCGTGGTGGTGACCTACGACGCCAGCCGCGGCGGAGCCAACGCGCTCGGCAGGCACACCGTCGAGGACACCGGCGTGTTCTCCGCGGTGCTCGCGATCCAGAACATCTGGCTGGCCGCGGTCGCGGAGGGCATCGGCGTCGGCTGGGTGTCGTTCTACGACGAGGACTACCTCACCGAGCTGGTGCGGATCCCGTCCCCGGTGCGGCCCATCGCCTGGCTGTGCGTCGGCCCGGTGTCGGAGTTCCAGGAGACCCCCGACCTGGTCCGCTTCGGCTGGCGGGACGGCAGGCCGCTCTCCGAGGCCGTGCACCGCGAGAGCTTCTGAATCAGGACAACCGCCAAAAGCCACAAACAAGCGACAAAGCCGTGGCCTCAATGTTGGTTAGGTGACCTGGACAACATAAGGTGACCCCATGGTCTCCGAGAGCAGAGCGCGCTTCGGCAGATTCGTCTCCGACCGCCGCCGCGCCCTGAACCTGACCCAGGACGAGGTCCGGGCCGCGGGCGGTCCGTCCGACGCGGCCCAGACGCGCGCCGAGAACGGCACCGGCCCCGAGCCGAGCCAGCGCACCCTCCGACGCCTCGACACCGGCCTGAACTGGGCCGCGGGCAGCGCCGCCCGCACACTGCTGGGCGGCGTACCCGACCCGCTCGAGGCCGAACCCGACCGCGCCGCGGGCAGGCCGCGCGGCGCCACCGAGTTCGGGCCCGACTCCGTCGCGGTGCCCGTCGAGCTGATCGCCGACCTGTTGACGCCGCACGCCACAATCAATTCGTTCCGCGGCCGGTGGGCCGAGGTCAGCGAGGCCGAGTTCGACGAGGCCACCGACGCGCTCAACGCGGCCATCTCCCGGATCATCGGCGTGTACGTCACCGACCTGCTCGAACGGAACAGCGGCCCTGGCATCCCGGTGCCCGCCCTGATCGAGTTCGCCTTCGGCCACCACCTCGACGAACCTGTCGGTGAGGATCCGGTCGACGCCGAGGAACGGCACTACCGCCGGTGGCTGGCCGGCCGGCCGGTCGACGTGGACGCCGACCTCGAGTCGAGGTTCCGCCGACGGTGGCAGGCACGACGAGGAGCAGACGCATGAACCGCGCGGACGAACAGCCGATTCCCCTGTCCACCCGGGTAAACCGGCTGTTCGAGTGGGGCCACCGGCGCGGCGACCCCGAGCAGACGAACGAGGAGGTCGCGCTGGCGCTGGGCGACCGACTCCGGCGCCCCGTCGAGCCGCGGACGGTCGAGTCCATCCGCGACGGCAGCCTCGCCGATCCGCCCCTCGACCTCCGCGATGCCGTCGCCGACCATTTCGAGGTCTCGCGGGCGTACCTGTCCGGCACCGGCTACGGGTACGTCGACACCCAGGTCCGGCTCTGCATCAGCGCCCGCGACGCCGGGGTGCGGAGCCTGTCGATGCGCTCGCTCACCGACCCCGACCCGGACGGCGGGGCGCTGCCCCGTCAGGCGATGGAGGAACTGATCGGGCTACTGGCTCGACTCACGGACTGACCCGGCGGCGCACCCGCAGCCGGAACCCGTCCGGCTTGAGGGTGAGCTGCTCCTTGACCATGAGCTGGTAGCCGGGTTCCGGCTCGAGGTCGTAGCGCTGCACGAGCAGCGCCAGCGCCAGCACCATCTCGTGCAGCGCGAACTGCCGGCCGATGCACGCCCGCAGCCCGGTGCCGAAGGGCTTGTAGACGTGGCCGGGGCGGGCCCGCACGTTCTCCGGCAGGAACCGGTCCGGGTCGAAGGTCTCGACGTCGGGCCCCCAGACCGGATCGCGGTGCAGACCGAGCACCAGGACGAAGGCCCAGTCGTTCTCGGCGAACCCGTACCCGTCGCCGATCGTGGTGTCGGCGACGGCCTCCCGGAAGTAGCCGGGGGCGGTCGGCCACAGGCGCATCGTCTCGTCCACCACCCGGCGCACGTAGCGCAGCTTCGCGACCTGCTCGAAGGAGACCTCCGGCTGATCGGCCCCTGGCCACAGCGACTCCACCTCGGCCCGCGCCCTTGCCGCGATCTCGGGGTTCTGCGCCAGGAAGTGCAGCGCGAACGCCAGGGCGTTCGCCGAGGTCTCGTGCCCCGCGACGAGGAAGGTCAGCACCTGGTTGCGGATGTTCACCTCGTCGAGCCGCTCGCCCGTCTCGGGGTCGGCCGAATCCAGCATCAGGTCCAGCAGGTCGGGGCGACGGGTCTCGTCGGGGCAGGCGCGCCGCTCGGCGATCACCTCGTCGACGACCCCGGCCACGTACGCGATGTCGGCGTCGTTCTGCCGCTCGGCCTTGCCCGCGAACAACCCGCGGAACGGGATCGGGATCGCGGTCTGTTCCGCGTGCCGCAGTGCCCGGAGCATCGCGCCGACGAACGGATCCTCCTGATCGCCGTCCGTGCGGCCGAACGAGCCGAAGCTGTACCCGAACCCGGCGCGGCCGATCATCTCGAGCGTCAGCTTGCTCATCTCCGCGGGCACATCGACGAACTCCGTTGTGGCTTGCTCGTCCCAGCGGACGATCAGCTCGCGGGTGGTCTCCAGCATCGTCTGGTGGTAGCCGCGCATGGCCTCCCTGGTGAAGCCCGGCATCAGGATGTTGTGTGCCTTCGACCAGTTCGGCTCGTGGTGGAAAGCGGTGAACAGGCCGTCGGCGGCAATGGTCCGCAGCTTCTCCAACGGCCGGCCGACATGCTTGCGGAACCGCTTCTCGTCGTTGATCTCCTCGACCAACTCCGAACCGGTCACGAATGTGAGCTTCGTGCCGACGATGACGCGCTGATAGATCGGTCCGAGCCGCTGGTGCTGCCACAGCGTGCGCTGGCTGGGGGCGCTGCGGTCCATCCCGAGGATGTCGCCCAGGAGGGGGACGCGGCGCGGTGGGTGCGGGATCGGTCGTGTCTTCATCAGATGGCAGAACCCGTGCTCACCACTGGTGGGCCGGGGACCGCGCTCCTCTCTCGGGTGTCGGCGCGGCGAAGGCCTCGGGCCTCGCTCGGTTCGGTTGCTCGGGCGCCGGTCTGGTGCGCGATGGTCTCGGCGAGCCGCCAGCTGCGGGCCAGCCGCATCAGCGTGCGTGTCTCGTCGGTGAGGTCGTCTTGCGAGAGATGCGCCGCCCCTGCCGCGGCTGCGGCCAGCGGGGGACTCCCGGTCCGTTTCCGCTCGCAGGCGCGCAGCAGCTGAACCGAACGGCGGACCGCGGACCTGGTGTCGCCGTCGAGCCGGCGCCGATCCAGTTCGCTCTCCAGATCCGCGTCAACGGCGTCCGAGGTGTACGGCTGCAGTTGCATCGTGGCGTCCCAGATCTCGACGACCGTGCGATGCAGGCGCTCCTCGAACCCGGCGGCGGGCAGCACGACCTGAGGCACGGCGGCCGTCAGCGTCGACCACATCGGTTCGAGCTGACGCAGTTCCCGTCGGCGCATCCACATCGCGACGACGGGGACGAGGCTGACCACCGCGATCAGCGCCACCTGGGGGAGGAAGAGGACGTCATTGGATTCGGCCCGCCACCGCGTCAACGCGTTGTCCACGTGGGCTGCCGAGAAGAAGGCCGCGACCGGTCTGGTGAGGTTGTCCACCAGGGAGAACAGACACATCACGCCCACGATCACGGTCATCACCCACTCGAGCCGGCCGGGCCCGGACCGCAGGAACTCGTAACAGATCACCAGGGCCACGCACACCGCGACGAGAATCGGGATCGGGTACAGGACGAAGTAGACCGCGCACTGCCAGCCGCCCGCCGCCTCGATCGTGAGGTCGGCATCCCGGGACTTCTGACTCAGCATCAGCAGCGAGATGCCCATGGCGAGCGTGATCGCGTACACCGCCGGCTGACGCCAGAACGGCTCGTCCGCACCCTCGGTGAGCGCCGTGGCGAGGCCGAGGATGGCGGCGCCTGCGAGCATCAAGCAGAGGTGTGTCAACGGCCGTATGACCGCGGGGTCGGTGAGATATGGCGCGAGGACGGACTGCACCTCCGGCGCCCGCAGGGTCGCCGGCACCGCCCAGAAGAGCAGGACCCGGTTGATCCGGCGCTGCGCCAGCGCCTCCCGCATCACGGCCAACCGGATCAGCGTGATCACCCAGATGCCGATCAGCAGCGGCCACATGATCGCCGCGGACATGGTGGAGGTCAGCTTCGGCTCCAGACCACGTTGTTCAGCCGCGACACCCGCGCCGACTGCTTGGCACCGGCCCCGGATCGCGCGCTCACCGCGCCCGAGTCGGCCAGGAACAGCCGCGTCGCGAGGAGCTCGGTTTCCTGTTCCACCTCGTCGTCGTAGGCGGCCCGGCCGAGCAGCGACCGCACCGTCTCGGGCCGCACGTCGGGGGCCAGCCGCTGCAGCGCCGTCAGGTCGACCTTGAGGCCGGAATCGCCGCGGAGGATGTGGGCCAGTTCGTGGTAGATGATGTGCCTGCGCAGGTAGACCGAGGCGCCTGCGGCGTACATCACGACGTCGTCGTGTTCGCGACCGATCCACAGCCCGCATGGGGCGCCGCTGATCACCGCGGCCTCGACCGGCTCCAGTCGGATCGGTCGCCCGCGTTCGGCCTCCATCCAGCCGATGAAATCGTCGAAGGACCAGGGCCGCTCGATGGGCAGCGCATCCATGAACGCGTCCACCCGCTTGCGCGCCACTTCCAGTGATCGGGCCACCGGCCGACCCTATCGAACGGGGGCTCGCGCGCCTGCCTCGGAGGCTAACTGGACAACTGACTACCCCCCACGATGACAGCCAGATCCATGCCATGTACATTCACACCAGACACCTTGTGTGTCCAGCAAGCCCGATTGCCCCTCCCCCCCCTGTGGGCAATCGGGTCGGTGGCGGGGACACACCCCCCTGTTCCCCGCCACCGCTGCAAAAACTCCCCCGAAGTCGGCGCTGACCACTCGCGCACCCGGGTCTCCCATCACCGAGCACGCTCCCCCAGCGGTTGCGTCGCCGCGCTCCTCATCGTGCGCGGCACAATTGAAGCACACGAAGCCACAAAAAAGCCACACAGAGGCAACGCTTGGGCTCCGTTTTACATTCAGGCCCGCGACTCCGAATCGCGACGCGAAGCCGGCGATGGTCCTCAGGACGAAATTGCGACGATGATCGCGGGACGGTCGATCGACGCTTCGACCGTGACCGTGGGCGTACCGCTCCGAGTGCCCACGAAGGACTGCACCAGCGCGCTGCTACTCGGGTAGCCCAGAACCTCGACCACGGAAGACGCCTCGCCTTCGGGCGATATCCGCATCGGCACCTCGCGCCGCAACGAGTCGATGTTCGAGTCCACCCCGGTCAGGTCGATCTGCAGAACGCACGCACCCGAGATCGACACCGGTTCATCCGTGCCGTGCAGGAGCGGCATCTGCACGAATCGGGCGGTCCACCCCATAGATCCGTCGCCCCCGAGGGCGAAAACGACGGTGTCTGCGGCGGCGGTCCGTTCGATCTCGATCGAATCCAGGGTGGGTAGAACGGGCGCGGGCGATGACTGCGCCCCGGGTTGCACGGGCACCAACCCGGGCACGGTGGGCAGGGTGGGCGCCACGTCGGGCACGGTCGGCAGCGACGGCGAATCGCCGACGAGGAGCCGCCCGGAGAACGACTCGAACTGTCGACACCGCGCCTCGCCGACAGGGCGATCCGCGCCTGGCGCTCCACACGCGGTCGACAAGACCAGCGCCGAGAGAACCAGGGCCACCGCGCTCGCCCCGGTTCGCGTGACTACGTCCACAGTTGCGGTCCCCCATCATCGGTATCAGCGGTCACCAGGTGCATCGCCATCGGGCACCGAGCCGTTCCAGGCGACGCCCGCGCGCAGGTTGTGCACGGGAGCGGCTCGACCTTCCGTCCACCTGAGATCGGTACCCTGGCCGAATGCGTCGACAGGGCCGCGCGGCCACCATCCGGGCGAGCAGGCCAACGTGACAGAGCTTCACAACAGCCACGGACACGGCCACGGCCACGGCCACAGCGGTCCGATCCCGGTCGGCCCGGTCGCGGCCCGCGTGGTCGTCGGACTGCTCGTCGCGATCGGCATCGCGGTGCTCGCAGGCGCGGTCGTGCTGTGGCCGAGCAGCCGCAGCATCGACATCCCGCTGCCCTTCCAGACCTCCGGTGGTGGCGCCGTCGTCACCGAGGCGGGCACCGTCACGCTGCAGGACCTCGGACCGTGCGGGAGCGCCTCCGCCGGTAGACCCTTCACGGGTTCACCGCAGCCTCCGCCGAACGACTCCTACCACTGCCAGCGCAGCCTCATCGACATCGAATCCGGCCCGAACGAGGGCACGACGACGCTGCTGGAGATCGGCCCCGGCCCCGGGCAGCCAGATCTGCGCGTCGGCGACAGCATCCGGCTCGTGCGCCAGACCGATCCGTCCGGCGCCACCATGTACTCCTTCGAGGACTTCGCCCGCGGGCTGCCACTGCTGCTGATCGTCGCGGCGTTCGTGATCGTCGTCGTCGTGGTCGCCCGATGGCGGGGCCTGCGCGCCCTGCTCGGGATCCTGGTCGCCTTCGGGGTGCTCGTCGGGTTCATGCTGCCCGCCCTGCTCGACGGCCAGCCCGCGATCCCCGTGGCACTCGTCGGCGGGGCCGCCATCCTCTACGCGGTGCTGTACCTGGCGCACGGGGTGAGCCTGCGGACCAGTTCGGCGTTGCTCGGCACGCTGGCGTCGATGCTGCTGGCCGCGCTGCTGTCGTGGGTCGCGATCGAGATGACGCACCTGACGGGCCTGTCCGAGGAACAGAACACCAACGTGCAGACCTACATCGAGCACGTGAGCATCACCGGACTGCTGCTGGCCGGGTTCATCATCGGCTCGCTGGGCGTGCTCAACGACGTCACCATCACCCAGGCCTCGACGGCGTTCGAGCTCGCGGGCATCGAGCGCGAGGCAACCCGCCGCCAGATCTTCGGCTCCGCGATGCGCGTGGGCCGCGACCACATCGCCAGCACCGTCTACACCCTGGTGCTCGCCTACGCCGGCGGCGCGCTGCCGCTGCTGCTGCTCTTCAGCGTGGCCGGCCGCTCGATCAACGACGTGCTGCTCGGCGACGCGGTCGCGATCGAGATCGTGCGCTCCGCGGTCGGCGGCATCGCCCTTGCCCTGTCCGTCCCGCTCACCACGGCGATCGCGGTGATGCTGGCACGACCACCGCGGTCCGGTGCGGGCGCCGCGGTCCCGGGGCGGTCCGGCGCAAGGCACGCGCGCTGACGGTGCGTGCGGGACTCGTTCCCCCCGGACGAGGCGCCTCTCGCGGCCCGCTCGACGTCAGGCGTCAGCGGACCATCCCCGGCGGCAACTCGACGCCCTGCGGCACCTCGATCTGGATGGGGTCCGGCAGGTTGAGGTAGCGCCGCGGCGGCGGACCGGGAACCGGCGGCGGCGCCGGGGACTCCGGCGACTGCTCGGCGGCCGGCTGCGGCGCAGGCGCGCGCGGGGTCGTCGACGACGGCGGTGCCGTGGTGGTGGTCGGGGGCGCCGTCGTCGTCGACGGCGCATCCCGGTCCTCGGTCACAGCGGTGGCGTGGCCCTCCCCCTGGGTGGTGGCGGCGCCGTCGCGCCCCATCGACAGGCCGATGGCGGCGACGACGACGAGGCCGGTGGTCGCCGCCCCCGCGATCGCGAGCTGACGCCGGGACGGGCCGCGGGTCCGACGAGGGCTCGGGGCATCCGCGGCGACCCACTGGGGTTCCGGCATCGAGACCGGGGTCGCCAGCATGGCAGCACCCTGCGCCGTCACCATCTCCGGTTCGGCGGGCACCACCATCGGAAGGTTGAGCCAGGAACGCAGGATGGACTGCACGAGCGGGATGTGCGCGCCGCCGCCGAGCAGGACCACCGCATCGGGATAGCGGCCGGACGCCGCGATCACCCCGCGGGCGAACCGCGCCGAACCCTCGACGGGCACCACGATCATCGATTCGAAGGTCTCCCGGGAGAGCAGGATCAACCCTGCCTCGCTCGGTACGGCGATCGCCTCGCTGGCCGAGAGCTGCTCCTTGGCGAAGCGGCACCGCTCGTTGAACGCCGTCGCCTCGTCGGCACCCACCGGCGAGACGATTCCCTGCGCATTGGCCTGGTGTTGGCTGATCAGCCAGTCGAAGTAGTCCCCCGCGATCTCGGTGCTGCGCTCGGTGGCCAGCACCTGCCCCGAAGCCCGGTCCACCACGCTGACGGTGAGGCCGGAGCTGCCCAGGTCGTAGAGGACCAGCGTCCGGTAGTCGTAGATCTCCCCGGTCGCCTCCAGCCGCGTGATCGCGGCCGTGCTCGCGGGGATCAACTGGTAGTTGTGCAGGCGCTGACGCGCCATCGCCTGCTGCATCGCGTCGGCCTGGCGCTGCGTGGCGTACGCGACCCCGGTGGCGCCGACGGTCTCGCCGCCCTGCGCGAGCAGGACCCCGATCGACTGGGCGGCCGTGTCCTCGGCGCGGTACGGCACCGTCGCGATGACCTGCCGCTGGAACGCCTCGACCCCGCCCGGTCCCCGGAGGGAGGCGACGTCGGGACGCGCCATCCGCACGGCACTGGACCCCACCGACACACCCAGAACCGCACTCATCGAGCCGCCTTAAATCGGATTTGCACGCAGCCGACGCTCGAATCGCGCGCACGTGGACCACGTGAGCATAACGAACGAGTGTCCAGTCGCACCCTGCGCGCGGGGTTCGCCAGGAGGACTGACCGTGCCGGGCCTCGGCCCTCGCTGTTCAGCGTCGTCCGAGGCCTCGGTAGGTCCAGCCGGCGGCCGTCCACTCAGCGGGATCCAGACAGTTGCGCCCGTCGATGAGCACCTTCGAGCGGACCGTCGCCGCGAGGTCCGCGGGACGCAGCGCCTTGAACTCGTCCCATTCGGTGGCCAGCAGCACCGCATCGGCGTTGTCGCACGCCTCCTCGACCGAGGTCGCGTAGTTCAGCGTCGGGAACAGCCGGCGGGAGTTGTCGAGCGCCTTGGGGTCGAACACGCTCACCACCGCGCCGTGCAGCTGCATCATCCCCGCCACGTTGAGGGCGGGCGAGTCTCGGACGTCGTCGGACTCGGGCTTGAACGCCGCGCCGAGGACCGCGATGTTCGCCCCGAGCAGCGACCCGCCGCAGGCCCTGGTCGCCAGCTCGACCATCTTGGTCCGGCGGCGCATGTTGATGCTGTCCACCTCGCGCAGGAAGGTCAGCGCCTGATTCGCGCCGAGCTCGCCCGCCCGCGCCATGAACGCCCGGATGTCCTTCGGCAGGCAACCGCCGCCGAAGCCCAGTCCCGCGTTGAGGAATCGGCGCCCGATCCTGGCGTCGTAGCCGAGCGCGTCCGCGAGCTGGGTGACGTCCGCGCCGGTCGCCTCGCACACCTCGGAGATCGCGTTGATGAAGGAGATCTTGGTCGCGAGAAAGGCGTTCGCGGACACCTTCACCAGCTCCGCGGTCGGCAGGTCGGTGATCAGGAACGGCACCTCGTCCTCGATCAGGCGCGCGTACAGCCGGCGGAGCAGCGCCTCGGCGCGGCCTGGGCGGGCCGGGTCGACCCCGAGCACAAGGCGGTCCGGCCGCAGGGTGTCCTCGACGGCGAAGCCCTCGCGCAGGAACTCGGGGTTCCACGCGACCTCAACCTCCTCGCCTGCCGGCGCGAGTTGGCGGGCCCGCGCGCCCAGTTCGGCCGCCGTTCCGACCGGGACGGTCGACTTGCCGACGATCACCGCGGGCCGGTCCAGCAGCGGGGCGAGGGTGTCGATCACCGAGTTCACGTGCCGCAGGTCGGCGCCGTACTCGCCCTTCTTCTGCGGGGTGCCCACCCCAAGGAAGTGCAGGTCCGCGAACGCGGCGGCGTCGGGGTAGGAGGTGGTGAAGTGCAGCCGACCGGCGTCGATGTTCCGCTTGAGGACCTGCGCGAGGCCCGGTTCGTAGAACGGCACCTCTCCCCCGGAGAGCTTGGCCACCTTGCCCGGGTCGATGTCGACCCCGAGCACCTCGTGTCCCAACTCGGCCATGCAGGCGGCGTGCGTGGCTCCGAGATAGCCGGTTCCGAAAACGGTGCAGCGCATAGGTAGTTGATAGGCGCCCAGGGTTAGCGCAGCGGATACCCGGCGCAAGAGTCGCGGCAACAGCAGGTGTACATCCGGCAACGGCGGACGAGCGGACGGTCAGGGCCGGTCGATGACCTCGGGTTGGTCCGCGGCACCCGAGCTGGCGCGCGGGAAGCAGGCGGAGGTGCCCGAGACCGACAGGCTGCCCCGGCCGTTGTCGTGGACGACGATCGCGGATCCGTCGGGCATGGTCGCGACCGCCGTTCGGCCCTGACCCATCGATCGGCGGACGAGCGGACGGTCGCGACCCTCCCAGTGAGCGGCGATCGCGTCCAGGTTCTGGGCGGCGCCGCCCTCCGGGATCCCGCTCACCCAGTAGTTGAGGGTGAGGAAGACGGGACCGTTGGCGTCGCCGTCGTTGTCGTCGCAGGGCGTGATACCGCCGGGGTGGAACGCCCCGACCGGCGAACTGGGATGCGCCAGAGTGAAACTGGCGCCCTCTGGCAGTGCGGACAGGGCCTCGCCTAGGTACTCGACCAGCGTGGCGGACGCGGCGTTCTCGGTCAGTGCGGTGTCGATGTCGGGCTCCTCGTCTGAGCTGCAGGCGGCGGCGAGCAGCACGGCGGCGAGCGCGCCCGCCGTCAGTGTCCTCGCGACGCCGGTTCTCGATGCGATCTCGGGCCTCACGAGGGCCCTCCCATGCCGGCGATGATCTGTCCCATGCCCTCCAGCGACGGGTTCCGCAGGTCCCAATACTCGCTGTGGACACGGGGATTCGCCCCAAGGAGCGGGCCCGGCTCGCCCGGGTCGCTGGCGAAGACCCGACCCCCGAAGTCCGGGTCGGTCGGATTGGTCCCGTGCACGTGTCTGCCTGCCAGCGTCGCGTCCCCGATGTAAGGCACCGGGTCCCAGCGGGCGGCGGTCGAGTACACGTGGGCGCCGACGTCACCTGCGTTGACGCCGTCGAGATGCAGCTCCGAGACGTGCTCCGCGTTGACGCCGGGGCTGCCGACGAAGACCAGCTCGTCGACGTCCAGCGATCCGCCGCCGACCGCGGCCGTGCCGATCACGGTGCTCCCGTAGCTGTGACCGACGATCACCTGGTGCGCCGCCTGCCCCTGGTGAGCGGCCCGCAGGCCGTCCTGGAAGCTGTCCAGCCTGGGCGCGCCCCGTTCGGCGAACCCGTCGAGCCCAGCCTCGGGAATGCTCTGCGGCGCGTTGTAGCCGTACCAGGTGACGACGGCGGTCGAGGCGAGCGGATCGGCGCGGGTCGCGGCGTCGAGCATGCGGGCGGACCGGTCGACGTCGCCGCCGATGCCGCCGAGGTGCGAGCCGGTACCGGGAACGAGGGTGGCGACGTTGTCGGCGAGGTCGGGGTTGCCGAGGGCGATCGCCGCGCGCCCGTCGCCGTCGATGCCCATGAGAAATCTCGGAGGCTCCGACCCCGCGTCGATGGCGCGGCGCACGGCCCCGAACTCGTCGGTTTTCGCGCGGAGCGGCTCGCGCTCGCCACGCCAGGCGTTGTACTCCGCCCAGGCCTTCCATGCCTTCTCGTCGCGGGAGTTGGACGCAGGCTGGGTGGGCACCTGCTCCCCCGCCGCCCATCCGGGATGCCGTCCGTCCACCGCGTCGAGCGCCGCCACCGCCCGGATCTGCAGGTCCTCGAGGTGCATCCGGTTGTAGCGGTCCTTGTCGGCGGCCGGGAGGCCGTCCTGGTTGCCGACGTCTCGGTCGTGTGCGAACAGCGCGTCCTTCTCCTCGCCGGTCAGGCTCGTCCAGAACTCGTGGAGCTCCGCCGCACCGGCGGGCAGGGCGGATCGTCCGTCGATGATGTCCTGGACGTGCGGGCCGCGAGCCCGCTCCCCGGGAACCTCATCGAACTCCGCGAGGCAGTCGGTCAGCGTTGCGGCGGTGCGACTGTCCGCGAGCGCGACCTCGTTCAGCGCCCGGGCGATGTCGTCGGCGAGCTCCCTGGCACGGGCGTC
The DNA here is from genome assembly GCF_053607505.1 of Rhodococcus sp. NPDC055112. Taxonomy (NCBI): domain Bacteria; kingdom Bacillati; phylum Actinomycetota; class Actinomycetes; order Mycobacteriales; family Nocardiaceae; genus Rhodococcus; species Rhodococcus sp. NPDC055112. The sequence continues at coordinate 11,879 of NZ_JBSGTR010000062.1, read as the reverse complement.
GAGGACCCGCTGCGCGAGGGCCGCGTCGCCTGCCGCGGCGACGGTCAGACCCGCTCCGGCCGTGGGCGCGGTGACGGCGCCCTCGTCGGATACCGCAAAGCCCTCGGCGAGCGCGCCGTCGATCACCGAGATGGCATGCGCGGCGGCCGATTCGATCGATGCTGCGCCGCGTCGCAGGGACGAGGAGGTCGCCAGCAACGCCATCGCGATCTTGTTGCCCGCGGACCGTTCCTCCACGGCGCGGTCCCAGGCACCGCGCGCCGCGTCGCCGTGCCAGGTGTCGAGGACACCGTCGACGCCGCGGACCACGAGGGCGATCTGCTCGTCCAGCTCGGCTGCGGCCAGGGCGAGCTCATCCGCGGAACCGTTGAGGCATTGAGGATCCCAGGCCCGAAGCTGGGTGAGCGCGGGCCTCATCAGGCGCCCCCGGCCGGGGCGAGCAGGCTGCTGTTCCTGGCCTCGGCGGCGTCGTAGTGAGAGGTGTTGGTGGCCGCGATCTCAGACATCACCCGGACCCTCGATCCGATCGCACGCACGCCTGCCCCGATCCGGTCGGCCCCGGCGGCGTAGGCCGCGACCGTGGCCGACCCGGCGAGCCCCTCGGCCGCGGCCAGGAACGCGGGCGCGGTGTCGATCTTCTCGATGGCCCCGGCCGCCGACTCCAGCGCCCCCGCGAGCCGTGCCAATGCGGCGGTGTCGACCGCCATCTCCCCTGACGTCATGGTGCCCCCCAGCAATCAATCCACGTCAACTGCCAGCACCCTAACGCAGTCGGCGGCGCGCTAGCGGCGCATCGGGAGACGTAACCTCCGACACATCCCGCTCGAGCGCTAACACGGGGTCGGTACCGATCGATAAGGTTGACGGCGGCGACCCCGAGGGAGATCGTGCGCCGGCCGGGTTCGATTTCGGACCACAGGCACGAGTTCAGGTGATAGGGGGTTCGGTGCCGGCATCCATCCGCATCGGGCAGGGCCAGTTCGGCATCGAGCATCCGGGCCGGCCGCGCCGGGAGTCGACCTACGCGGGCTTCGGTTCCGCTGCGACTGTGTCGGATTCACGCCGTCCAGGCGGTAGGGCGAGGGCCGCGGCTCCCGTCGACGACCTCCGTGATCTCGACGAATGCGTCCGGGTCGCCGCGGAGTGGGCGGACGAGGTCGATCGCGAGGCGCGGTTCCCGGCGGAGTCCATCGCGGCGCTCAGATCCGCAGGGCTGCTCGGCGCCGCCGTGCCGACCGCCCTCGGCGGCGCCGGGCTCTCGCTGACCCGGCTCGCCGCGATCACCCGCGCGCTGGGCCGGTCCTGCGGGTCGTCCGCGATGATCTTCGCGATGCACCAGACGCAGGTGCTCAGCATCGTCCGGCACGGTCGCAGCGAGTCGATGGCCGCGCTGCTCGCGGCCATCGCAGGGAGGCAGCTGCTGGTTGCCTCCGCCGCCACCGAGATCGACGTCCGCGGCGGCGTCCGTTCCAGCGGTTGCGCGGTGGAGCACAGGGGCGACCGCGTCCGCCTCGCGAAGACGGCGCCGCTCATCTCGTACGGCGGGTACGCCGACGTGGTGCTCGCGACGGCCCGCCGCACCCCGGCCAGCGCGCCGAACGATCAGGTCGTGCTCGCCTGCCCGAGGTCGGAGACAAGGCTGACCCCGGTCGGCACCTGGCACACCGTCGGCTTCCGCGGCACCAGGAGTCCCGGCTTCCGCCTCGCCGTCGACACCGGCTCCGGCGCCCTGCTCGACGATCCGTACGCGGAGATCTCGGCGCAGACGATGCTCCCGGCGGCGCACGTGCTCTGGTCCGCCGCGTGGCTCGGGATCGCCGACGCGGCGCTCCTGAGGGCCAGGCGATCGGTGCAGTCGGCCCGACGCCGCTCGGCCGGCCCAGCGCCCCTGAGCGCGATCCGGCTCGCCGAGCTGGTGATCGCGCACCAGCAGCTAGTCGACACGGTCCTCGGGGCGGCGGCCCGGTTCGAGTCCCTCGCGAAGAATCCGGCCGCGATGTCGTCGGTCGGGGTGGCGCTGGAGTTCAACGCGGTGAAGGTTAGCGCCTCGGCCCTGCTCATCGACCTGGTCGGCCGTGCGCTGACCATCTGCGGGCTCGCCGGGGCGCTGCCGGGTCACGAGCCCGCGATGAGCCGACACCTGCGCGATGCGTACGGGACGGCGGTCATGATCAGCAACGACCGCATCCTGAACCACGACTCGCAGCTCACCCTCATGCGCATGGGGTACTAGCCAAGGCACAGCCAATTGCGGTGCGGCCGGCCCTGTTCCGGCGGCACGGGGCTACTGCGTCGGGGACTTGACGAAGTTCAGGTAGGCCTTCGACGGCGTCGGGCCGCGCTGACCCTGATACTTCGACCCGACCGCCGCACTGCCGTAAGGGTTCTCGGCGGGGCTGGACAGCCGGATGAGGCAGAGCTGACCGATCTTCATGCCGGGCCACAGGGTGATCGGCAGGTTCGCGACGTTGGACAGCTCGAGGGTGATGTGTCCGCTGAAGCCCGGGTCGATGAACCCGGCCGTCGAGTGGGTGAGCAGGCCGAGACGGCCCAGGCTGGACTTGCCCTCCAGGCGTCCGGCCAGGTCGTCGGGCAAGGAGCAGAACTCCAGTGTCGAGCCGAGCACGAACTCGCCCGGGTGCAGCACGAACGGCTCCCCCTCGGCCGGTTCCACGAGGCTCGTGAGCTCGTCCTGCTGCTGAGCAGGGTCGATGTGCGTGTACCGGGTGTTGTTGAAGACACGGAACAGACGGTCCAGGCGAACGTCCACGCTGGACGGCTGAACCATCGAGTCGTCGAACGGATCGATGCCCAGCCGCTGGGTAGAAATTTCGGAACGGATGTCGCGATCGGATAGCAGCACAGCTAGAGGTTAGCGGTCTGCTAGAGTTGCCGCTCGCAGGGTCTTGCACTGCCTCATCGGCGGCAAAACCCCTGCATGCCGATGTAGTTCAATGGTAGAACATCAGCTTCCCAAGCTGAATACGCGGGTTCGATTCCCGTCATCGGCTCAGAAGGGTGTTCACCCATCAGCACCGATTGGGTTCACCTATCAACCTGCCAGTGACAGAATCCAGGCATTTCCCGCCGAATTTTCGGGCCTACGCCGACGACCCGCCGTCTGCAGAACTTGGGTTGGGCGCGTCTCGGTACACGCACCCCCGAATTCACGCCTCAATGGCCAGATTTCGGCATGTGACCCACGACACTCCCCTGGGGCCTTGGGTCCCAGTGCGGAGCGCGGTCGCTAGAGGCCGTTCCCGTCGACCCTCGCCCGACGTGACGCCCCTCGGCGGGAACCTCGCCGCCGCGAAGTGGTGTGCCGCGGATCGGGTTCCCCGAGTACCTGCCCCCAGGGGTCGGGCAGGTCGCGTTCGAGGTGCCAATACCGCAAGGTCACCACATTCATCGCAGCCAGAGTGAACCCGAGCAGCAGTCGGTGCGCGGTGAGGCCAAAGATCCGGAAATACCCGCGGCGCAGGTGCAGCACATTGCTTTTCAGACCGCCGAACGCCGATTCGATACCCACTCGGCGGTAGTAGGACGCGAACCACTGACGGCTCCCGTGCGGGAACGGCATTCGGATCTGTGGCTGGTCCTCGTTGGTGAGCGTCACCGTCTTGCAGCAGGCGCAGGGGTCATCCGGATGGCGGCGGTCGCATTGCACGGTCGGATGCTCGTAACCAAGTCTCATCGATCGCGGAGACAAGGGACTGCGGATCCGTGCCGGCCACACCGCCGGCCCCCGGAAGCGCTGGGTTCCATCCGGCCTCTTTGCGCCGAGCGGCACGAATGCGTACGGAGCTCTGAGCGCACGCAGTTGCTGGGCGCGCATCTTGTCGTCCGCATCCATGTCCCGGGTGAGGCGCGGGAGGTGACGCAGCCGCTGTGGCAGGCATTCGGTGTAGAGGGTGCCGTCGATCCAGATGGTTCCCTCGATCGGTCCGGGATGCACGCCGTACTGCTTGCTGTGTAGGTCGACGATCGGGGTGTATCCACAGCGAAGCAGCGGTAACGAGAAGAGCACTGCGCGAGTCCAGTTGTACGCGCGATCGCAAATCACCTCGTGCGGTCGAGGTAGTTCGCCCGCGAAGAGGACAGCGATCAGCCCAGCGATTCCGCGGTGGTAGCCAGCACGCACCAGGTGCACGGCACGGGCAATGTGTGGGACCGGGCCGGTGCCCGGCTTGGCGGGAACATCGGTGACCACATGCGCCTCGTAGCCGACATAGATGGTGGTTTCGGTCGCACCCGCACTACGGTGCGCGGCCCGCGCGTCCTTGTCGACCGTATAGCGGCGGCGGTAGTCCGGTTCCTCTCTCCGAGCGAGGGGCCTTCGGTGTACGCGCTTTCCCGACCTGCGTTGTAGCCGATCAGCATCCCCGGGATGGTCCTCACGATCGCGTGGAGGAGTGTCGGGGTCTTCGTCGACAACCACTTTGCTGTAGCGGATGCGTGCCCATGTTTCGAGGTCGGTGCTGTCGAGTGCCACTGCACCGGTGGGCGGATAGATGGACAGCGAAGCGTTGAGGAATGCCTGCGCCAATGAGGCGGCGTCGAGATCATCGGGATCGGCGAAATCGGCGTCTTCGACGCGATCGCAGTACCGGCACAGTTTGGCGAATCCGTCACACACCATCTTGTAGGTGACGTCCACGCCCCGGTTGAGCCCGACCGCATCGCGTTGATACCGACTCCAGCCTCGGATGGTGGCAGTCACCATGACCAGGTGCATATCCATCGTCAGCATCGGGGTGAGCAGGAACGCCACGATGAGGGCGTCCCCGGTCAGTTTCCGTTTCGCGCCGGCCTTCTTGGCGAACACCTTGTTGACGAATGCGCGTGCGTTGCAGTGCTCTAGGACCGCGACAGCTCGCCTGAACTGCCACGGTTCGCAATGGTTCATTCGGGTGTCGATGTCGCGGAACGGGCGTGCGTTACGCCGTGTCATAGCGGGACCGCCCCGGTGACAAGGTCGAGCAGTTCGGGGTCGGTGAGCACCCGAGATGTAGGTGGCACCCAGGCGAGCAACTTGCTCAGCGTTTTCTGGGAGGTGCATCCGAATAGCACCCGGAATGCGGGTAGCGGAACCGTCTGGATCATCGTCACCGCCCAGGTCTCGCGGAGCCGACTCACACGCAGGGGTCGCAACCGTCCCGGAATCTCGCACTTGCCGAGGAACGTCGAAATGTACTCACTCCGCGGTGGTGGTTCACGGAACAGGTGCGCGCGACCGGTGCGGGCGGCGCATTCGGCGACGATCGGCGCGTAGCGGTCGAGGACGGGGACCGTGCGGGGTCGATGCCCGCGTACCCGCACGGCAATGTGGGAGCGCCGCATGACGATGTCGGCGCCGGTGGTCGCTCGAATCTCGGAGGTTTGCAGTCCCGCGCCGAGTCCAAGCGCCAGCACACACGACAAACCGTGACTGCGAAAGATGGTCGCCTGCATGTCCGCCGAGCGGAGCAGCAACCGAGTCTGGCTGTCGGTGTACGGGCGATAGTCGGCCCGATAGCGCAGCACATCGCGCGACGGTTCCCAGGGTGCGATTCGGGTGATGTGCCGTGACAGGGTCGTCAACATCGCTCGGCGCGATGATCGGGTTGCCACAGACAGGCCGGGGAGAGTCACCGCATAGCGGTTGACCGTCGCCGGATGGAAGATCTCTTCGACGTCGAGTTCCATTCCTTGCTCGAGAGCCCACACAACGAAGGACGCGACGACCGACATCCGGTCTCCCGCGACCTTCGGAATCGATGCGGGTTCGAATCCGCGGCGCACCGCGTCGCGGACGAAAGGGCCAATCTCTTCCCACAACTCCGCCGGCGCGCGGGGGGCGAAGAGGTCGATGGCTTCCTGGGCATTCCGAGTCATTGTCGTACCCCGCCTCGCATCCGGCGCCATGCGGGCGAACCGGTTTCCGGCGCAGGCAGATACGGAAGAAGGTCCGACAAGCCCTTCCCGCTCCTGATTCCTGCGACCCAGAAGATCTCCGCCACAGCGCAATCGGTCAGCACATGGGTCAGCCACGTCGATCGCAAGCGCGCCACCGTCAACTTCGGCGACGAGCGCGCGCACTCGAACGAGGCAACCAGCGCCGCAGCCTGATCTCGCCCGGTTCGCGTCGACGCCACCAGCGGTCCCCTGCCGGCTCCCCGGCACGCGTCGCGGAGCCTCGGCACCATGCGACGGCGAACCGGGACCACCCGCCGCTGCGGCGGCGACCCGAGGCCCACCGCGGTCACCCCGCCGACCTTGACCACGTCCGCGGCAGTGACCGCGAACAGCTCACCAGACCGTGCGCCGACCCCCAACGTCAGCGCCAGGACCGCGGTCATCGCCTGCACCCGGAACGGACTGTTCTGACGGGTCGACCACCTCCAGAACGCGGCGATCTCGACGTCTGTGTAGGGCGGCGACAATTCTCGCCGCGACGAACGCTCACCCAGCGGAGGCCACGGCGCCCGCACCGTCACCGCGCGAGCCAGTCGCCGCAGCCTCGACATCTCTGCCGCCCGCGACGTCGGTGCCAACTCCCTCATCCCGACGAGCCGATACCGCTCGAGCACCTCCGGGGTCAGGACCACCTCACGATCGAGGACCAACCCCTCCTCGAGAGCCCACACCGCCAGCCGCGAGAGCACCTTCATCGCATTCGCAGCCTGACTGTGCAATGTCGGAGAGGACAACTCGACTGTCTCGCGTACCCACGGCCCCACCACCGACCACGAGTCCGGATCGACCGATCGTGGTTCAAAACACCTGATACACACCGCAACCGACTCCGGATCATCGGCGCGCCGCCGGTACGCAGCCATCACCGATCACCGCGGCCATCAGGACGCGAAATGCGCGGCGAATGTCCTGGCCCCATCAAGGCGCAGAGGAGTATCGTCATGAGTGGTTACCACCTCATGAATCATGTTGATCCGAGCAGGGATCATGGTGACGATTCCACAAGGACACCGAGGCCATGTCGGTGTCCTTCGAGGTATCAGAGGGAGTATCGATCACCACCCTGACGTAGACGCACGATGGCACTTGTTCTACGCGGACGCAGAACAAGTGATCGGGATCCAGGTGGTGTTAAACCGAGACTATCCCTAAATTCCGGACTGCGGAACACCTCTCGGGAGCGAGCAACGACTTACCCGAACCATCTAGTCGAATTACATCTGGGGACAAGGCCGCATCCGCGCAGGGCTACCAGCTGATGACTCCCAGAGCTTAGAATGAATCTGCGGGCCCGTAGTGCTACCGCGAGCCCACAGCGCCGTCCGATCGGGTGACGGCGCGGTTCGCAACGCCAGCGGAGGGCCACCGACGTTCCGGGCTGGGTGTAAATCGGGGCGTCGGAATCTCCAAGGGGCGACGCCCCATACGCCACAATCAACCTCGCAGCACGCTGGCGGAGACGATGCGTCATGGCCGACACAAACCCCTCACATGACGCCGCAGCACGCGAGACTATCGCCGAACTTCAAGCCGCACTCGGATCGAAACTCGTTGCCTACCTGGCTCAAGTGCCCGACGGTGCCGCCGTCCGCAAGTGGGCAGAAGGTGCCAGCCCGCTCCCCGATCACGCCACCCTTGACAGACTCCGGGTGGCCCTCGACGCCGCACAACGAATCATCGCCCACGACAGCCCGGCCGTCGCGCAAACCTGGTTCCAGGGCCGCAACCCTGCCCTGAACGATCGGCCACCCGCCCAGCTACTGCGCGAGGCGAACCTCGACAGTGTGCGTTATACGGTTCTCGCCGCCGCAAGCGAATTCGCTACAAACAGTTTCTGATTGAGCGTCGACGTGAGATGGCAATCCCTGGTCGACCTAACTTCAGGCATCCGGACGCGAAGGCTGATGGACGTCCGGGGTTCCGATGACTGGTCGCCCAGGATGCAGCTGCTGCTGTAGTCGATGCAGTGCGTCGGGTTCGAGCGCCCCACGGAAGGCGCTGAAGGCCCAATCGAAGTCCCTCGTGGACCAGGCCTCCAGATGCCCGTGCCGGTCGATCAACCACGTCTTTCGCGACCGAGGCCTGCGGGCAACCCACCCGGTCCCCTCACCCGGCCCGAGGCGGGAGGTGAACTCTCCTGTCTCCCGATCGGCGATCTCCACCGAGTGGGGTGTGAAGTCCGTCAGCACCGGAGTGGCCAGTTCGGCAGTGGTGACGTTCTCCCGGAACCACTCCATCCGCTCCGACCAGGTGTCATGTTCTCGCTGCTGGTTCTTCCGCAGGGAGTCGCCGTCGGTTTCCACCGGGCTGTCCCAGGTGAACATTCCCGGATCCGTGACGTCGACGTCCACCTCAGTGAAGATGGCGCCCTCGAGTCCGTCGCCGGAATGCTGCGCCAGCACCGCGCCGGTGCCGGCATCGACCACCAGCCGACGGGTGGGCTCGGACTCTCTGCGGGGTGCCAGCTCGACCGACCAGCAGTGGCGCCCGAGGACCTCGATATCGACCACCGGGCCCGTCGGGCGGGCATGGTTGCGGCCGACCCAATGCCTTTCCGGCGGCGTGAACACCAACTCCTCTCCCGGGCCGAAGAATACGACCCCGCTGCGGGAGGTCTGCCGCGGCCGGTCCGACCCCTCGGCGAAATACCACGCCGTCTGCCCGTCGTACAGAAACTTCACCGTGCCGTCGAGGGTTTCGAGGCGGGCCTTGCGTCCGTCGCGGGTCAGCCGCGCACCGTCGGGATTCAGGCACAGCAGCACCGGATCCTCCCCGTACGTGGCGTAATAGACGCGGACCGGTTCGTCATTCGGCCGGTACGGCCGCACGATCCCCTGCACCGGGGTCGTCGGGCCGTCAACCATCGTCACCAGAACCTCAATCCATGCGGTCATCGAACTACCTCCCAACGCAGGCAAAACTGATTACTGCGGCACCGGATCGTCATGTCCACACCCACCCGAACCGGCCCGGTTCCGTCCGCGCGAGCCGCTCGACACCGCCGGACTCGGCGATATCCATCCGAATCGACTCCATCAGTGTCGGCGGGCCCCGCCACAACGCCGGCCTGCCGTCGCGGTCGAACAGGGCGTAGCGGCGCGCACACGTCACACCCGGAAGCTCGGCGACGGCGAAAGTGACGAAGATGCTCGTGTACGGGAACCAGCCGTCGATCTCGATATCGAGCAGTCCCTGTCCACGGTTCTGCTCGAGCAGGCGCGCCCGCTCGCTCTCCGCCCACCGCTCCGGATTCCCGATCGCGGCCGGCGGGCGGATCGCCACCTCCGGGACGGGCAGCTCGTCCGGGCCCACCGGCGACATCTCGATGGACCCGGCACAGTCGACCCCGCCGGGTTCGCTCGCGAACATCCCGGCCGTGGTGACGATCCACAACCGCCGGTCTGCATCGGTGACGGTGAGATCCTTCGGGAATCCGTCGGCGACCGCCCACGATTCAGGCACAGTCAAACGCGAACTCACACGAAAGTAGGTGTACTCGTTTCGGTCGTCGGATGTCCGAACCCGATTGCCGCACCTGTAGGCGAGCGCCGACGATCGCTGCACCAACCACACACCCGCCCCGGTCGGGTACGGACGGAAGTCCGAGGTGAACGGCATCGGCGCCACCGGAACGAGCCGATCGTCAAGGATCTGCGAACCCGCCGACCTTGACACTGCGACCGGGGCACCAAGACCGACGACAGAGACACCGCCGACACCCCAGTACGCCCGCGGCCACGGATCCCCAAGCACGACACGGCCGTCGACGCCGACTCGCGCGCACCATTGCCCGCGATCGATCGCCGTCGCCCCCGAACCCTGCGTTCCCGTGCGCATCGAGACGAGGAAGCCGTCCCGAGTCAGCTGAATGTCCTGCACCTCGCCCGGCACCGGCACAATCGTCGGCTCGGGCGCGTCGAGTGCCCAAAGCCGGATCAACGCGTTGCCGCCGCCGTCGCGCTCACCGCATGCGGACGCCAGAACACCGTGGGCCAGCGCAGACACCGACACAGACGCATCGTCGATCAGCCGCATCGTCCCGGAGTGATCGCAATGCGCCACACCGTCCGCACCGACCACCCAACACCCGAACTCATCCGCGTGAAGCCACCGCTGCCGCCACCCGACGATCCCCGAGCCCCGAATCTCACCGGGCACCTCACAAGGGGTGACACTTCCACCCGGATCGCGGCGCAGCACGGTGGGATGACTGACATCCAGAATCCACAGAACCGAACCAGAACCAGCGACCGCACCGGGCTGAAAATACCGTGTCGGACTTGCCCTGTGGGCAGCAGAGCGATCGAAGGCGGCGCTCATGCGCCTTTCGTCACGTCGAAGATGGTCATCGTCGCCAACGTGAGCATCAACTTTCGACATGCGGCGGGTGAGTAGTAGACGGCGCCCATATGTCCGTCATGGTCCGCGCGCTGCAGCTGCTTGTGTTCCGACATCGATCATCACTCCACTGACTCCGCCCGAGGACGAAGAGAGCGACGCTACACCGAAACCTCGTGATTGTCATTGCCATCCGCCGCACTGTGCCGAGTCAGCCGACGCACTCTGGTGCGAAACCCCTGTTGGTCGGCCTGGGGCACGGTTTGTCAGCAGTAGTAGGGCGGTGACCTGTCTGGGTCGTCGGCGACGACATCGACGTCCGTGAGCGCAACGATCGCGTCCATCGCATCGCCGGTCCCACCGATCGAGGCGAAATGCGGATCGACGTCGCACGTCACACACCAGGCACGATCGGCCGGCCACACGAACGCCGGGGTCGGCGCATCATCGTCGTGCAGCAGTGCCTCAATCTGCCGATTCCACTCGGGTGTACTGCCCAGAGACGTTGGTCAAACGACTGAAGGGAACGTTCCTGCCGATGGCGGAGTGTTGCCGGTGGTGATTGTAGGTGTGCAGCCACCCCGGCAACGCGCTCCGTCGGGCTTGTTCTGACTGATAGTGGCGTGCGAACGCCCATTCAGCGGCCATCGTGCGGTGGAAGCGTTCGATCTTGCCGTTCGTCTGTGGCCGGTAGGGGCGGGTGTATTTGGGTTTGATGTCCAGTTCGGTGCAGGTCTGCTTCCACAAGGCGGATCGGTAGCAGCTCCCGTTGTCGGACAGGACCCGTTCGATGGTGACGCCGCGTGCGGCGAACCAGCCCACTGCACGCTGCAGTACACCGGTTGCGGTGACAGCGGTTTCGTCGTCGTGGATCTCGGCGTAGGCGACACGAGAGTGGTCGTCGATCACGGTGTGCACGAACGCGTGGCCGAGCAGTTCGTTGCGGTGCTTGTTGCGGGCAGTTCCAGGTGTGACCCGGCGGTTTTTGCGGCCCTTGGTTCGACCGACGAACCGCCAACCGCCACCGACGGGGATGTTGCCGAGCTTCTTGACATCGACATGGATCATCGATCCGGGATGGGGGTGCTCGTATCGACGGATGGTTTCTCCGGTGCGGATGTCGATGTGCGAGAGCCGGTTCAATCGGCACCGCACCAACACCGCGTGCACCGTCGAGGCCGGCATGTTCAGGCGGGACCCGATCGCCTGTGGTGAGAGACGTTTGCGCCAGCGCAGGTCCACGATCTTGCGTTTGAGCGGTTCCGGGGTGCGGTTCGGGCTGTGGTGCGGGCGGCTGGAACGGTCGTGCATCCCGTCCGATCCCATCACGTGATAGCGGGTCGCCCACCGCTTGGCAGTCGGCCAGGAGACGTTGAAGTGTTCCGCCGCCCTTGCAATGGGCCAACCGTCGTCGACGACGCGTCGGGCCAGCAGCAGCCGGCCTCTCGGGGTCAGTGGTGCGTTAGCGTGAACCACGAAGGTCTCCTGTCCGCGATGTGGGTGTCTAAGCAGCTCCACTTCACGACAGGAGACCTTCGCTGTTCAACGACCAGTCACAGCGTGTCGTCGCAATCCCTCAACCAACC
>NZ_JBSGTR010000061.1:0-36152 GCF_053607505.1 Rhodococcus sp. NPDC055112 | reverse complement strand
GTCCCCGCGCGTCGCGCGGGGACCGACCCCTTTGTGCGCCATACTGGGCGGCCCGCTCACATCTCGAACAGGAGTTCCCCCTTGCGTTTTCGTTCGGCCGCCCGTCCGCGTCTCGTCCTGATCGCCACCGCGGTTGCCGCGCTCGCCCTGACTGGCTGCGCCTCTCCTGCGGCGGAGGCGATGCCGACCGGGAGTGCGGGCGACGCGGTCCCTGGCGCCGACGGGGTGGCCGCCACCCTCGCGACACTGGAGACGATCCCGGTCAAGGGCCGGGCGCCCAAGACGGGGTACGCGCGCGATCTCTTCGGACCGTCCTGGACCGACGACGTCACCGTCGCGGGCGGCAGGAACGGATGCGACACCCGCAACGACATCCTGGCCCGCGACCTCGTCGACACGACGGTCAAGCCGGGGACCAGGAACTGCATCGTGCTCACCGGCACCCTGCACGATCCGTACACCGGCAAGTCGATCGCGTTCACCCGCGGTTCGGGCACCTCCAGCGCGGTCCAGATCGACCACGTGGTCGCGCTCAGCGACGCCTGGCAGAAGGGTGCGCAGCAGCTCGACGAGCCGACCCGTCGGGACTTCGCCAACGATCCGCGGAACCTGCTCGCGGTCGACGGCCCGACGAACGCGCAGAAGTCGGACGGCGACGCGGCGACGTGGCTGCCGCCGTCAAAGCCGTACCGGTGCATCTACGTCTCCAAGCAGGTCGAGGTCAAGGCCGCCTACCGGCTCTGGGTCACCCAGGCGGAGAAGGACGCGATCACGCGGGTGCTCGCGTCCTGCTAGGGACCCGAGGTCGGTGGGTGACGGTCGCGACCGCGACGCCTGCGACGGCGACGCCGAGTCCGGCGACCGTGCCCACCACGCGGTGGATGCCGCGATAGACGCCCGAATTCAGTGGTCGGAAGTGCCGACCGCGGCCCGCGGCCGCCAGCCGCTCATCCCGATCATGATCAGCCGCAGCTGCCGTTCTGCGCGCGCGATCACCTCGCGCTCGTCGCGCTGGTCGACCTCGAGAACGCCAACGACGGTGGACATCATGGTGCCCACGATCAGGTCGGCGGCCATCTCGAGATCCTCGACCTCCCAGTCGGACAGGCCAGGCACCCGGGACAGGTCGATGGTGAGTTCACTTGCGAACAAACGCAGTTCGGAGGCGATGGCCCGCCGCACCTCGGCGACTCCGCCGTAGCGTTCGCGGCTGAGGAACCGGAACTGGCCCTCGTGCGCGTGCACCTGCCGCAGCAGGATCTCCAGCGACGTTCCCGCGTTCTTGGCGCTCGGGTCGCGACGGGCCTCGCGCAGCATCCGGCGCAGCATGCGCATGCTGTCCTCGACAAGGGCGACTCCCAGGTCGTCCATCGAGGCGAAGTGCCGATAGAACGCGGTCGGCACGATCCCTGCCGACCGCGCGACCTCGCGCAGGCTCAGGTTCGCGAAACTGCGGTCCTCCAACAGTTCGAGGGCTCCGTCGAGAAGCGCCGTCCTCGTGCGCTCCTTGCGTTCGGCCCTGCTCTCCGGTTCGGTCACGGCAATCAGTGTATGTGTGTTCACTTGGTCTGTGTACGAGTGGTCTGTAATCGGCGTCACATCCCCTTTGGGGTTGACATCTACCTGGTACTTCCTGACACACTTGTTTGTGTACGAGTGTTCACTGAAATTCTCAACTGAGGAGGCCGTGGTGACCTTGCAGACCAGAACCGGGACCCGCCGGCTCTCGCTGATGTCGCTCTTCGAGGCGATGGCGACCCCGCACCAGATCGACCGCTACCTCGAGCTCGTGAACCCGATGGCGACCTTGCGCGACCTGCGCGCCGAGGTCACCGAGGTGCGCCGCACGACCGCGGACACGGTCACCCTCACGCTGCGCCCCACCCGGCAGTGGCGGGGCTTCGAGGCCGGTCAGTTCGTCCAGATCGGGGTCGTGATCGACGGTGTCCGGCACACGCGGTGCTATTCGCCAGCCTGCTCGCAGCACCGTTCGGACGGCCGCATCGAGCTCACCGTCAAGGCGCACCCGCAGGGCCTGGTGTCGCAGTATCTGCACGCCAACGCCCACCCCGGGCTCGTGCTGAGTCTGTCGCAGGCCGACGGCGTGTTCCGGATGCCCGCTCGCAGGCCCGACAACATCCTGCTCATCAGCGGTGGCAGCGGCATCACGCCGGTGCTGTCGATGCTGCGCACGCTCCTGGACGAGGGGCACGACGGCGAGATCACCTTCCTGCACTACGCCGACACCGAGCGGGACGTGGCCCACCGCGACGAGCTGGCCCAGCTGGTCGAGGGTCGCGACAACGTGCGGGTGGTGCTGGCCTACACCGGCCAATCGGAAGGCGGCGACCTGCACGGCTTCTTCGGGCGCGAGCACCTCGAGGCCGCGGCGCCATGGCACGGCGAGGCCCAGACCTACCTGTGTGGCCCGCCCGGGCTGATGCGGGGGGTCGGCGAGCACTACGACCGGATCGGGCTCGCCGAGCGGCTGCACACCGAGGAGTTCGCCGCCCCGGTCGCCGCCGCCGACGAGGACGCCACCGGCCTGCTCACGTTCAGCTCCTCCGGGGTGACGGCGCAGAACTCGGGGGCGAGCCTGCTCGAACAGGCCGAGGCCGCCGGACTGACTCCCGAATTCGGGTGCCGGATGGGGATCTGCTTCTCCTGCACCGCGGTCAAGACCTCCGGCTGCACCAGGAACCTGCGTACCGGCGAGACCGACTCCGACCCCGACCAGCCGATCCAGCTGTGCATCTCGGCGGCCGTCGGCGACGTCTCCGTCGACATCTGATCACCTTCGACCAAGGAGAACTCCCATGCTCGGTTTGTCCCTCCCGACGCTGCCGTTCCTCGGCGGCGCGAAGAACGAAGAGACCACCGCCCCGATCGTGCTCAGTTACGAACAGGTCGAGGAGATCGGACGCGAACTCGACGAGCTGCGCGCGCGGATCGTCGCCGACCTCGGCGAGCAGGACCGCGAGTACATCTACAAGATCATCAAGGCGCAGCGTGGATTCGAGGTCGCCGGCCGCGGCCTGATGTACCTCGGGTTCCTGCCTCCGTTCTGGCTCGCCGCGGTCGGCGCCCTCGGCATCTCGAAGATCCTCGACAACATGGAGATCGGCCACAACGTCATGCACGGCCAGTACGACTGGATGCGTGAACCGGGCCTGAACTCGCGGGACTTCGAATGGGACACGGTGTGCCCCGCGGACCAGTGGCGGCACTCGCACAACTACATGCACCACACCTACACCAACATCGTCGGCAGGGACCGCGACATCGGCTACGGCATCCTGCGGATGGACGAGGCCCAGAAGTGGAATCCGTACTACCTGGGCAACCCCGCCTACGCGTTCGCGCTCATGGTCTTCTTCGAGTGGGGCGTGATGCTGCACGACCTCGAGGCCGAGAACATCGTCAAGGGCAAGCGCAAGTGGCACGACGTCAAGCCGCTCCTGCAGGGCATGTGGCGCAAGGCCGGTCGCCAGGTCCTCAAGGACTACCTCGTGTTCCCGGCCCTGACCGGCCCGCTGTTCGTGAGCACCCTGCTCGGCAACGCGAGCGCCAACCTGGTCCGCAACCTCTGGACGTACTCGATCATCTTCTGTGGGCATTTCCCGACGGGAGTGCAGACCTTCAGCGAGGAGGAGACCGCGGAGGAGACCCAGGGGCAGTGGTACGTGCGCCAGATGCTCGGCAGCGCGAACATCGAGGGCAGCCCGCTGTTCCACATCATGTCCGGCAACCTCTCGCACCAGATCGAGCACCACCTGTTCCCCGACATCCCGGCGCACCGCTATCCCGAGATGGCGCCGCACGTGCGGGCGCTGTGCGAGAAGCACGGTCTGCCGTACAACACCGGCGGCTTCTTCAAGCAGATCGGATCGGTGTGGGGCAAGATCTTCAAGCTCGCGTTGCCGCCGTTCCTCACCCGCTCCGAGTCGGCTCCCGGTGTTATCGTCGAACGGCAGAAGGCCGCAGCGTGAGAGGTGACGCGTCCATGGTGAGCAAGTTCGAGCGACGCAAGGACACCGTGCAGGAGCTGACGGAGTCCGGGGCCACGCACGTCGGCAAGATCGCGATGATCATCGCGGGCGCGGTCCGGGACGTGACCCGCGAGATCGGCGACTGGATCACCGACGGCATCGAGATGCGCGAGGCGTCCAAGCGGGCGCAGGCGGACGCCGCCGACAAGGAACCGGACGCCGCGGAGGGCGACGCGGACGGCGAGGACGGCCCCGCAGGCACATAGTCGCCGCCCGTCTGCGGCACCGCGCACCCGGCGCGTGATAATTGATCCAGCTGATGATGATCGGCGGGACGATGACACGAGCCCGCCTGGAGTAGTGGATGCGGAGAACGGCGATGAGTGAGGCAGTTCAGGTCGGCGACCTGGTGCATATTTCGGATACTGCCGGCACCTGGGCGGTGGAGGAGATCCGCTCAGGAATCGCCCTGCTGCGGGGCAGCGACGACAAGAGGATCTCCTCGCGACTGCACAAGCTGACGGTGGTGCGTAAGGCCGCGTCGAAGTAGGGACGCGCCAGTTTGGTCCGAACCGCCTCCTTCGCGTATTTCGGTGTGGCATCTTCGGATTTGATGGTCCGGGTGCAGTCACCGACGGGAGTTCGGATCGATGCCGCTCATAGCTCGTGGGATCGCCTGGATCGGCCTCTACCTGGCGGTCGCGTTGGTGCCCCTGGTCTTTGCCGTCCTGGGTGAGGCGCAGCCCGGCCGCGGCTTTCTCACCGACTTCTCGGTCGCACTCGGATTCGTCGGGCTCTCGATGATGGGCATGCAGTTCGCGCTCGTTGCCCGGTTCCAGGCGGCGGCTGCGCCGTTCGGAGAGGACGCGCTGGTCCAGTTCCACCGGCAGGTGTCCTACGTGGCGCTGGCGTTCGTCCTCGCGCATCCGATCCTGTTGCAGGTGGCGGGCATCGACATCGTCGGCCTGCTCAACCTCGCGCAGGCACCGTGGCGGGCGCGATTCGCGGTCACCTCCACGGTCTTGCTGCTCGTGGTCATCGCGACGTCGATCTGGCGGCGACGACTGCGGATCCGCTATGAGTTGTGGCAGGTCATCCACGGTGTCGCATCGGTGGTGGTCGTCGCGTTCGCGCTCGCGCACGTGCTGCTGGTCGGGTACTACGTCGACAACGCCTGGAAGAAGTGGCTGTGGGCGGTGATGACCGTGGCCCTGATGTCGCTGCTGTTGTGGGTCCGGGTGATCAGGCCCCTCATGCGCCTCCGGCGCCCGTGGGAGATCGCGCGGGTCACCCCCGAACGGGGTGACGCATGCACCGTGACGCTCCAGCCGGTCGGGCACAACGGTTTCCGGTTCGAGCCCGGCCAGTTCGGGTGGCTCATGGTCGACCGCTCGCCCTTCGCCGTCACCGCGCACCCGTTCTCCTTCTCGTCGAGTGCGGAAGAACGCGAATCGGTGCAGATGACCATCAAATCGCTCGGCGACTTCACCGCCACCGTCGGGACGCTGACCCCGGGGACCCGTGCCTATCTGGACGGGCCGCACGGCGTGTTCACCCCCGACCGCAACGAGGGGCCGGGCTTCGTCCTGATCGCCGGAGGTGTCGGCATCACACCGATGATCAGCATCTTGCGCACGATGGCCGACCGCGGCGACCGTCGGCCGCAGGTCCTGTACTACGCCAGCCGATCCGAGGACGACATCACCTTCGGCGAGGAACTCGAGGAGCTGCGTCGACGCCTGGACCTGACGATCGTGCACATCATCGAGCGCCCGTCCGCGGGCTGGGACGGCGAGCGGGGGTTCCTCGACCGGGACATCCTGGCTCGTCACCTGCCCGCCCGGCACCAGCGCATGCAGTACTTCATCTGCGGACCGGCACCCATGCTCAACGCGGTCGAGGACGCCCTGACGGCGCTCGGCGTGCCGGCCGATCGACTCCACACCGAACGATTCAACTTCGTCTGATCGGAGGTCCCATGCGGCACGTCTACACCACGCGCGCGGTCATTCTGATCGCCCTGATCCTCGTCGGCGCCTCGGCATGGTTCGCCGTGGCGACCAACTGACCGGGGGAGCGGATCCGCACCGACCGACGTCGGCGCGGACCACGCCATCGTCAGAGCGGAGCGTGTGGGTAATCGGGTGAGCGCTCCTGGAACGACAGGATGCTGGGATTCTGGACGATCCCGTCACGGATCTCGATGGAGCGCCTGACGGTTGTGTCGGCATCCCAGGCCTCGGGCCCGCCGAGCACGGTCGCAAGATAGGGGAGCAGCGCTTCGCTGATCTCCCATGTGGCGGAGTTCCACAGGTAGGACGGGCTGTGGTCCACGCCGTAGTAGACGACGTTGTTGCCGACCTCGAAGGTGGGCTGCTCGAACGACGTCGGCCTCGCCCAGCTGAATCCCATTCCCTCGTCGCAGGATACGTCGACGATCAGGGTGCCCGGCGCGAGCGAATCGAGGTCCTCGTCGGCGAGGAAGGTCAGCGGTGCGTCGGTGTTCTGGAGGACGCAGTTGACGATGATGTCGTGCTCGGCGAGGAATCCGGCCACCGGGACGCGACCGCGTTCGGTGTGGGCGTGGCTGCGGCGCGGGTCGGCGTCGTCGTGATCGAACTGCACCATCCGGGCGGAGTGGATGGGCGCGCCGACGGCGCTGATCCCGCGGACGGTGAGCACCTCGACGTCGTGGACGCCGTGCGCGCTCAGGGCCGTGACCGCGCCCCTGGCGGTCGCGCCGAAGCCGATCACGGCTGCCCGCAGGCGGCGACCGTAGTCGCCGGTCGATCCGGCGATCTGCATGGCGTGGAGCACTGAGCAGTAGCCGGCCAGCTCGTTGTTCTTGTGGAAGACATGCAGGTTGAGTGATCCGTCGGCCGTCCAGTGGTTCATTGCCTCGAAGGCGATCAGTGTCAGCCGCCGGTCGATGGCCAGCTGGGTGACCGCCGCGTCCTGGACGCAGTGCGGCCAGCCCCACAGCGCCTGGCCTTCTCGCAGCTCCGCGAGATCCTCCGCGAGTGGCTTGGCGATAAGGATGACGTCGCAGGTCGCGATGAGCTGCTCGCGAGACAGCAGGCCCGCGACGAGGGGTGTCAGCCGTTCGTCGGGGATCCCGAAGTGTTCGCCGTACCCGCGCTCGAGGTAGATGTGGTCGCGGAGCCCCGCATCGATTCGCTCCAGATGCTGGGGGTGGATCGGGAGCCGGTGCTCGTTTTCCTTGCGTGAGTTCGACGTGATTCCGAGACGGAGCTGGTTCAAGTGCGCCCTTAACTGGTGATGCCTGCCTATTGCAGGCCGTGGGCCACGGGCGGCGTGACTTCGAACGATTGTGCGATGGCGTCCGATCGAAGTCTAGGGCACGTCGTCCGTCGTCCGACGCGGATGGGCGAGACCGCGGTGCCGGATCGGCACAGCGGTATCGCCTGGTCATCACCTCATGGCGTCGCCAGGAACTTGTCGAACGCCGGCAGCACCTTCGGATTGGAGTCCCTGATCCCGTTCGCGGCCCCGACTCCCGCGCCGATCACGCCGCCCACGATGCACCCGGCGATGAAGTTGGGGAAGATCGACAAGCAGCCGACGCCTGCGCCGACGCCGAGTCCGATCAGGGCTCCCTGTGCCCCGCCGTTGTTCCAGCCGACGGCGACCTCGGTTGCGAAGGAGTCGAAGGCGGACTGCTTGGTGGGATTGTCGGGCCAGATCGCGTCCGAGACGGCCTCGGCGCCAGGGGGCGGCGGCACCGCCGGTTCGGCGTAGGCGGTTCCCGCGCCGGCGCCGAGGGCGACGACCACGAGCGCAGACGCGACAAGAGATTTGGTCGGATTCATTGCAGGACTCCAATACTGGTTTGGATGGCCATGATCCAATTCAGTCGCCGTAGAGTCGGCAGGTCTTGTCGGCGGCTGGGGGCGACGGACTTCGCGCAGGAACGAGAGCTCGGATCGCGCCGTACGGTGCGGCCACTTCCATAGCGCACCTCCACGGAGTCGCCAAGAGTCAGGTAAAAACACTAGCGCGGTGGCCGTGTGCCCACGACTGGAACAGCGGAGATCGCGCCCCGCAGTCCGCGGCCACCAGCGAACTGTCGTGAGAAAAGGCCCCCAGCCCGTGGGCTGAGAGCCTTTCCTGCGGGGCGGGTCGATCACGACCCGAGGCTGCCGCCCCCGCCGAGGCTGCCAAGGGGGCCGGCGCCGCCTCCGCCGCCTCCGCCCTGCATGCCGCCCATCATGTCCATCACTTTGCTCATGAGATCGATCAGCTTCTCGAGCATTTCGAGGTCCATCTTCTTGCCACCTTCACGGGGTGTTTCGTGGTGTGAGCGGTGTGGTCGCAACTGAACGCGAGGCGCACCAGTCGTGCATTTCCCGCCCACCGCTCGAGAGGACGGCAACGCCGATCTGACATCCGTCGCCCGCGCGGGGCGATCCGGAATCCTTGGGCGCGATCAGGGAACGCGCGTTCGCAGCGGCGGTGGCGAGCGGCAGGTGGCCACCGCGAAATGCCCGCGGTGTGGTCCACTGCCCGCTCCGGCGCGCCGTGCGGCGTAACTGTCCGTCATAGGGACTCACCTCAACCCTGTATATCGCCGGGTCTTGGTTCAATGTTGCAGGAATTCGCCACCGATTTTGGCCGTTTGCGGGTCGGCGGCGGGACGCTCGCGCGGCGGTCACCCGTTTTGGGGGATGACCCCGGCGCCGTCGGTGCCGAGGCTGGAAGCCGGACGACGCCCATTGCCGGACACAACCCTCTGGAGGAACCCATGGCCATGGATACATTCGCTCTGCTCGCGGCGGTCTACGACTCGGAGGACGCTGCGATCGCCGACTACGACGCCATCCACGACCTCTATGTCGAGCTCCACCTGGTCGACACCTACGACGCGGCCGTCATCACCCGGACGGACAAGGGCAAGGTCAAGATCGTCAAGAAGCATGAGCAGCCGACCCGGCAGGGCGCATGGGGTGGACTCGGTATCGGCCTGGTCGGGGGTGCGCTGGTGGCACTGTTCCCGGCCGTCGGCCTCGGGGCGGGCCTGTTGCTGGGCGGCGCGGGCGGCGCCGGTCTCGGGGCCCTCGGCGGGCACGTCGCGGCCGGGATGAGCCGCTCCGACCTCAAGGAGGTCGGCGAGCTGCTCGACGAGGGCGACAGCGGGCTGATCGTCATCGCGGCGACGGATGTCGAGGCGCGGGTCGAGAGGGCGCTCGAACGCGCAGCGAAGGTGACCAAGAAGCAGCTCGAGGCGGACACGGAGAAGGTCAGCAAGGAGATCGACGAGGCGTCCAAGTCCTGATCTTGTTGCGCCGACGTCACGCTCCAGACGGAACCCTGAGTCCGTAGCGAAGAACGCGGGACCGGTCCTCCCCTGGGGCGGTCCCGCGTTTTGCGTCGAGAGTGCTGATTGGCACACGTGTGTGCCCCCGGCAGGAATCGAACCTGCGACCTAGAGATTAGAAGGCTCTTGCTCTATCCAACTGAGCTACGGAGGCGTGATCCGCGAAGGACCGGGTCCGGAGTCTACCGGTAACGATCGCCAATATTCGATAGGTTCGCTTACGGGTCGGGCGAACCTGGACGAACCCGACAGGCGCGCGCCTCCTACCCTTGTGGGCATGGCATCACCCGAGCTCGTCCCCTCCGCCCCGTCGCCGATCCGAAGGGCGGGGGAGAACTCGGTACCGATCTTCGTCACGCTCGGGATCATCGCGGGGCTGGTTGCGGCGATCATCGTCGGGCTGTCCGCCTCGGACGCACTCGTGTTGCTCGGCATCCCCGACCCGGGCCCGCTCACCACGTACGGACTGCCTGCGGTCAAGGCCGCGGGTGAGGTTGCCGCCGTGCTCGCGATCGGGTCGCTGCTGCTCGCCGCTTTCCTTGTGCCGCCGCAGCGCAGCGGGGTGCTCGACGTCGACGGCTACCGGGCGGTGCGCACCGCGTCGAACGCCGCGATCGTCTGGGCGGCCTGCGCGCTGGTCCTGGTGCCGCTGACGGTCTCCGACACGTCCGGTCAGCCGCTGAGCGCGGCCATCCAGCCCGCCAACCTCTGGAAGGCGATCCCACAGATCGAACTCGCCGGCGCGTGGCGATCGACCGCGATCCTGGCGGTGCTGCTCGCGGTGGGCACGCGACTGGTCCTGCGTTGGTCCTGGACCCCGGCGTTGCTGCTGCTGGGTGTCGCCACCCTGATCCCGCTCGCGCTGACCGGGCACTCCTCGTCCGGCGGATCGCACGACCTGGCCACCAACAGCCTGATCTGGCACCTCGTCGCCGCCGCATTCTGGGCGGGCGGGTTGTTCGCGCTGCTCGCGCACGCGCGCAGGCGGGGTGCGTACACCGACGTCGCGACGCGCCGGTTCTCGAACGTTGCCACGGTCGCGTTCGTCGTGATGGCGATCTCCGGTGTCCTCAACGGACTGGTGCGGCTGCCGCTGCGCGAGCTCTTCATCAGTACCTACGGCTGGCTGCTCGTGGCCAAGACCGTCGCGCTGGTGGTCCTGGGCGTGTTCGGCTACCTGCAGCGGCGCAGCGCGCTGCCCGCCCTTGCCGCCGACCCGACGGCCCGAGGCCCGCTGATCCGCTTCGCGGGCGGCGAGGCCATCATCTTCGCCGCGACCATCGGCATCGCCGTCGGCCTCGGCCGGACCCCGCCCCCCGCGGAGAACATCAACCCGACCCCGACCGAGGTGCAGTTGGGCTACAACCTGGACGGCCCGCCGACGTTGGAGCGGCTCGCATTCGACTGGCGGTTCGACCTCATCTTCGGCACTGCGGCCATCGTCATGGCGGTGGTCTACCTGCTCGGCGTGCGACGGCTCCGCAAGCGTGGGGACTCGTGGCCGGTGGGCCGCACCATCGCCTGGGTGCTGGGCTGCGCGACGCTCCTGGTCGCCACCTCGTCCGGCCTGGGCAGGTACTCGCCCGCGGTGTTCAGCGTGCACATGGGTGCGCACATGGCGCTGTCGATGCTCGCGCCGGTGCTGCTTGTGCTCGGCGGCCCGATGACCCTGGCGCTGCGCGCGTTGTCCCCGGCCGGGCCCAAGGGGGTGCCCGGTCCGCGCGAGTGGCTGCTGGCCGCGCTGCACAGCCCCGTGTCCCGTTTCCTGACCCACCCGCTGGTGGCCTCGGTGCTCTTCGTCGGCGGCTTCTACGCCCTGTACCTCGGCGGCATCTTCGGCGCGACGCTCGACTCGCACGGCGCGCACGTGCTGATGAACGTGCACTTCATCCTCAGCGGCTACCTCTTCTACTGGGTGGTGATCGGCATCGATCCGGCGCCGCGCACCCTGCAGCCGATCACCAAGCTGGCGATGGTGTTCGGATCGTTGCCGTTCCATGCCTTCTTCGGCATCGCGCTGATGAGCATGGGCGAGGTGATGGGTGGCTGGTACTACCGGGCGCTTGGCCTGGACTGGAACTCGGACCTCATCGGTGATCAGCGGCTCGGCGGCGGCATCGCCTGGGCCACCGGCGAGATCCCGCTCGTGCTGGTGATGCTGGCGCTGCTGGTGCAGTGGTCGCGCAGCGACGAGAAGACGGCCAAGCGCGTCGACCGTGCGGCCGACCGCGATGACGACGCCGAGCTCGCGGCGCACAACGCCATGTTCGCGGAGCTGGCGAGGCGCGACCACGAAGCCGGTCAGTGACCACTCGCGAGGAGGTGCTCGCCGCGCGGAAGCGGGTGGGTCCACTGGTTCGGCGGACCCCGGTGCTCCGGGTAATCCTGCCGACTCCGGGCGGGGACGTCCCGGTCGCGCTCAAGCTCGAGCAACTGCAGCTCGGTGGTTCGTTCAAGATTCGCGGCAGCCTCAACGCCATGCTGAACCGGGATGGCGCGCATCGTGACTCGCCGGTGGTGATCGCGTCCGGCGGCAACGCCGGGATCGCGGCCGCCACGGCGGCAGGGATGTTGGGAATCGCGTGCACTGTGGTCGTCCCGGCCGCGGCGCCCACCGTCAAGGTGGATCGGCTGCGCGCGCTCGGCGCCGAGGTCGTGCTCGACGGCGAGCGCTACGCCGATGCCTACGTTCGGGCGTCGGCCATCGCCGCGCAGCGCGGTGCCCAGCAGCTGCACGCCTACGACCTGCCCGATGTGGTCGCGGGTGCAGGGGTGATCGGTCTCGAGTTGGCCGAGGAGGTGTCGGAGGCCGCCACGGTGCTGGTCGCGGTCGGTGGCGGCGGACTCGTCGCGGGGATCGCCGCCGCGCTCGCGGGGGAGAAGTCCGTCGTCGGGGTGGAACCGAGCGGCGCACCGACCCTGAGCTCCGCGCTCGCCGCCGGCTCCCCGGTGGACGTGGTGGTGGACAGCATCGCGGCCGACGCGCTCGGCGCGACCAGGCTCGGCGACATCGCCATGGATGTCGCCCGGCGGACCGGGATCGGCTCGGTGCTGGTCGAGGACGAGGCGATCGCCGAGGCGCGAAACCTGCTGTGGCGCGAGTTCCGGCTGGCGGTGGAGCATGCGGCGGCCGCGCCGATCGCCGCCCTGCTCAGCGGCGCCTACACGCCGAAGGAGGGGGAGCGGGTCGCCGCCGTGATCTGTGGTGCCAACACGGACCCGACGACGCTGCCCACGGGTTAGCCGCTACGCGGGCCGCACAGCCCGAGCTCCGTAGCGCTCACGGGCCGCCGATGGGGTGACGGTCTCGGCACGCACCGGCGGCGCCCCGTTGAAATGCTGGTCGAGCACCGAATGAGTCTCCGGGAGTAGGCGTTTGACGACGGCCAGTTCGGTTCGCGGATTGCTCGTGGCGCGCACGGCGGCCCGAGCGAGCGGTGTGACCACCCGGTCGACCGCCGCGGGCTGATCGAAGTCGCCGAGCTCCCGCATCCACCTCGGCAGGGTGGCGATCGTCGCGGGCGCCATCAGCCGACTCATCGCCCACAGGGCGAGCCTGCCCTTTCCGAAGCGGGTGCGCAGCAGGTAGTGCATGCCCTCGACGGCCCGCTCGGAGGTGCACAACCGAGGACGCACGGCGGAAAAGTACTCGTGCACCTCGGCGCGCGAGCGCGGGATGTCTGCGGGCTTGCAGGTCTGCAGCTCGGCGGCGACGGCGCACTCCGCCCAGTACCTGGCCTCCTCGTCCGGGCTCAGCGGTCCGGGACCGAACATCTCGTAGCACTTGAGGACCGAGTGCCAGCCGGTGACGTGGATCCACAGCTGGCTGTCGGGGCTGTTCGCGCTGTATCGCTGCCCGCTGATCGGCTCGATCCCGGTGGCCTTCGCGTGCACCCGCATCAGCAGTTCGGACGTCTCGATCGCCGACCGGGTGTCGCCGACCGCCACGATCAGGAAGTAGGAGAGGGTGCCGTCGAGACGCCCCCTGGGGTCCAGATAGATCCCCTGTGCGTCGGCGACCGCGGCGGTCAGGAAGGGGTCGAAGTGCTCCAGGGTGACGGACCGCTGAAACCCTAGCAGGGCGGTCGGGTTGGTCCAGACCTTCCACGTCGGCGATCCCGGACCGAAGAATCCGTTGTCCTCGCGCCGGCGCGAGGGATCGAAGGGCCAGCCTCGGTCGGCCAGCATGCGGGGTTCGCTCATCATGTCTCCTCCGGCGCGTGTCGTGAATACAACGCGACCGTAGCAATAGCCTCGGTTGAATACAACGGTTGCGTAGCATTGGCCCGGAGGGGAATGGCCGCGAGCGGCGATCTCTAAGGTGGACGCGGAGGTGGGTCGATGACGAGAGCGCAGACGGCGGATGAGCGCCCGCGACGCAAGTACGCGCCGCGACTGCCGCCGGCGCAGCGCCGTGACCAGGTGCTCGACGCCGCGGTGGAGGTGACCGGGCGGTCGGGCCTGCACGAGCTGAACATGGAGGCCGTCGCGGCGGAGGCCGGCGTCGGAAAGCCGGTGCTCTACAACGTGTTCCGCACCCGCGCGGAACTGGTCGCGGCGCTGCTCGAGCGCGAACACCGCCGCGCGATCGAGCAGGTGATGGCCGCGATGCCGACCGACCTCACCGCGCTGGGTCCGGCCGCGGCCTACGCCGGAACGGTGTCCTCGTTCGTGCGCGTCGTGGTGGAGAACCCCACTCGGTGGCGCTTGATCCTGACCGCGCCCGACCAGGCGCCGGTCGAGTACCAGGAGCACCTGCGCGCCTCCCGGGCGGCGGTGCTGGTGAGGGCGGAGGAACTGGCCAGGACGGGGATTGCGCTGGAGCCGGGACTGGCCGGTCTGGACCCGGTGCTGTTGGCCCACACGATGCTCTCCTTCGCCGAGATGCTCGGCAGGCTCGCGGTCAGCGACCCGGTCACCTATTCGAGTGAGCGACTCGTCACCTACGCGGGGGCGCTGGCCGCCTCGATCACGTCGGGTCCGCCCGCCCGATAGCACGCCGATGCGACGAACGACGTTCCCGCGTGGCCGTTTTCGCGGATCTGTTGACACGTGATCCGTTCATCCACAGATTCGTCCGCGGCCACAATTCGGCGACCCGACGGGGGACGCTGACATCGAGGGGCCGCGTGGCCCGCGGATGACAAGGGGGAGCGACATGTACGAGACGCACACGGCGGTGGTCGGCACCGTGATCACCAATCCGGTCAAGCGGCCCACGAACTCCGGGGAGGAGGTACTCACCTTTCGGATGGCGAGCAACACCAGGCGGCAGGATCGCTCGACAGGGGAGTGGACCGACGGCGGCACCCTCTACCTGACGGTGACCTGCTGGCGGCGGCTGGTGGCGGGCGTCGGCGCCTCGCTGATGAAGGGGGACCCCGTGATCGCCTGTGGGCAGCTGCGAACCAACGAGTACACGACCAAGGACGGGGTGGACCGCGCCGACCTGGAGATGCGTGCCAGCGCGGTCGGTCCCGACCTGGCTCGCTGCCGAGCCCGGCTCGACCGTGCGCCTAAGGCGGCGCAGTCTGTCGAACCGGATGCGGACCAGGGGGCGGGGGAGTCGGAGCGAGATCCGGGGGACCTCGCGGGGGCGGGCCTCGATCCAGCACTCCGGGCGAGCTGACCGAAACGGGCATTTCGGTCAGGTCGGCGGCATAGGCTGAGGGGTCTTCCCGTCTGGTGAGGGGGCGGCTCGCATGGCACGTCTGAGGTTGTTGGTCGTGGCACTGATCGTCGCTGCGATGACCGCTGTGTTTGTCGGATCCGGCACCTCCGCGGCGGCGCCGGCACCACCCGGATCGGTCATCACGGTGCAGGACATGCCGAGCGAGCTCTGGATCCAGGGGACCGGGCGGGCGTACCGCCTCACCTACGTCACCTCCGACCATTGGGGTGCTCCCGTCACCAGTACGGGGGCGGTGTACCTGCCTCCGGGGCCTGCCCCCGAGGGTGGCTGGCCGGTGGTGTCCTATGCGCACGGAACGATCGGGGTGTCCGACCAGTGCGCGCCCTCCATGACCGGGCTGCAGGGCATCGAGTCCGCCTACCTCCGGGATTGGTTGGCGCGGGGGTACGCGGTGGTGGCGACGGACTACATCGGTCTCGGGTCGCCCGGCGTGCTGCCGTATCTCGACGGCAAGGCCGCGGCGCACAGCGTGATCGACATGGTGCGGGCGGCCAGGACGATCGACGCGGGTGTCTCGACGCGGTGGGTGGTGATCGGGCTCTCGCAGGGTGGGCACGCGGCCCTGCACACCGCCCACGATGCGACGAGGTACGCGCCGGACCTGGACTACCGCGGCGCGGTCGCGATCGGTGCGCCGTCGAACCTCGAACAGCTGTTTCCGTTCGGCGGTCCGGGATTCCCCAACCTGGGCCTGCGCGGGCTGACGACGTTCTCACTGTTCTCCATCGTCGGGCTGCGGTCGGCTCGACCCGACCTGGACCTCGACAGCTACCTGTCGCCGCGTGGACGGGAGCTGGCGGGCCTGGCCGAGCGCCTGTGCTCACCCGACCTGGCCGCCCAGGTCGCTGGGGCGCAGGTGGGTGAGCTGTTCGCGCGGCCGCTCGGCAACGACGAGGTCCGATCTGCGCTCGCGGACTATCTCGGCGTGCCGACCAGTGGGTACGACCGGCCGCTGTTCATCGGGCACGGCACCGCCGACACCGTGGTGCCGATCGTGCTGACGCTGAAGCTGGTCGCGGACGTGCAACGCGCCGGTTCGGACGCGAGGTTCGTCGCCTACCCGGGTGCCGGGCACGGCGAGAGCCTCGCGGCCTCGTCGGCCGACTCGATGGCGTTCGTCGAGCCGCTGGTCCGGTGACCGGCCGCCCGCGAGAGGGCGCCGGCGACTGCTGACTGGACGAGTGTCCTGTTTTGCGAGTCGCGACCGCGCCGGGGTACTACGCTGCACCGAGTCCGGAGCCCGTCAAGGGGGACCGAACACACAATCGATACAAGGGTGGGGAACAGGATGAAGTTCGAATTCGGTCGCGCTGCTGGGCGACGCCTCGGTCTGCGCGCAGGCGCGGCCACGCTTGCGCTCCTGGTCCTGGCGGCGCCTGCCGCCGGGCAGGCCGCAGCGGATCCGGTCCGCGAACCCGGCACGGTGGTGTCCGACAAGGCCCTGCCGAAGTCCGCGGAGATCAGCGGCGCGAGCGGATCGCGCCAGCTCACGTACTGGACCGAGGGTCCGACCGGGGCGCCCGCGCTCAGCACCGGAGCCGTGTACCTGCCGAAGGGGACCGCGCCAGCAGGCGGCTGGCCGGTGGTGTCCTGGGCCCATGGCACCACCGGCGTCGGCGACGGCTGCGCGCCCGCGACGGGATTTGACGTCACCGCGCTCACCCGCGACTACGTCTCGGCGTGGCTGGCGAAGGGCTACGCGGTGGTGGCCACCGACTACGTGGGGCTCGGCACCGACGGAGTGCACGCCTATCTGCACGGGCGCAGCGAGGGTCGCTCGGTGATCGACATGGTCCGGGCGGCCCGCGAGGTGACGCCGGATCTGTCGCCCCGCTGGGTCGTCGTCGGGCACTCGCAGGGCGGTCACGCCGCCATGTTCGCCGCACACGAGGCGACTCGGTACGCCCCGGAGCTGGACTACCGCGGCGCGGTCGCCACCGGCACCCCGGCGAACCTGGAGCTGCTGTTCCCGCTCGGCGGTCCCGGCTTCCCGAACCTCGGCCTGAACGGGCTGACCGCGTTCGCCGCGTACGTCGTCGACGGGATGAAGGTGGCCCGACCGGATCTGCCGATCGAGGACTACCTCAGCCCGGCCGGTCGCGAGCTGGTCAAGACGTCCGAGACCATGTGCTTCGTTCCCCTGCAGAAGCACGCAGGAACCTTCGGTGTCGGGGAGATGCTGAGCCGACCCCTCGACAACGAGATGTTCCGCTCGGCCATGCGCGACTACCTTGCGGTCCCCACCACCGGCTACGACCGGCCGGTGTTCATCGGGCACGGTTCGGCCGACCAGACGGTTCCGTATCCGCTCGGTGCGAAGCTCGCGCTCGACATGCAACTGGCAGGCGAGCCCGTCACGTTCCGGTCATACCCGGGCGGTCACGGAGCGTCTGTGATGCAGGCGTTGCCCGATACGACCGCCTTCGTCCAGTCGCTGTTCGGGACCGCCTGAACCCCTGATCTGACCTGCGGCGGGTCGCGACTCGGTCGTGGCTCGCCGCAGATCGAGCCGTAGTCCCGTGTGGATTGGGGAGTCGCCGGTCGTCCCGATACTCTGGTCGCCATGGCGGAGTTCATTTACACGATGAAGAAGGTGCGCAAGGCGCACGGCGACAAGGTCATCCTCGATGACGTCACGATGAGCTTCTACCCGGGCGCGAAGATCGGTGTCGTCGGCCCGAACGGCGCGGGTAAGTCCTCCATCCTCAAGATCATGGCCGGACTCGACCAGCCCGGCAACGGCGAGGCGTTCCTTGCGCCGGGCGCCACCGTCGGCATCCTGATGCAGGAGCCGCACCTCGACGAGACCAAGACGGTGCGCGAGAACGTCGAGGAGGGCCTCGGCGAGACGATGGTGCAGCTCAAGCGCTACAACGAGATCGCAGAGCTGATGGCCACCGACTACTCCGACGAGCTCATGGAGGAGATGGGCGAGCTCCAGGAGAAGCTCGACCACGCCGACGCATGGGAGATCGATTCCCAGCTCGAGCAGGCGATGGACGCGCTGCGCTGCCCGCCGGCCGACGAGCCCGTCACCCACCTCTCCGGCGGTGAGAAGCGCCGCGTCGCGCTGTGCAAGCTGCTGCTGAGCAAGCCCGACCTGCTGCTGCTCGATGAGCCCACCAACCACCTCGACGCCGAGTCCGTGCTGTGGCTCGAGCAGCACCTGGCCGCCTACCCGGGCGCCATCCTCGCCGTCACCCACGACCGGTACTTCCTCGATCACGTCGCGCAGTGGATCTGTGAGGTCGACCGCGGCCGGCTCTACCCGTACGAGGGCAACTACTCCACCTACCTGGAGCAGAAGGCCGCGCGACTCGAGGTCCAGGGCAAGAAGGACCAGAAGCTGCAGAAGCGCCTCAAGGAGGAGCTCGCCTGGGTCCGTTCCGGCGCGAAGGCCCGCCAGGCCAAGAGCAAGGCCCGCCTCGACCGCTACGACGAGATGGTCGCGGAGGCCGAGAAGCACCGCAAGCTCGACTTCGAGGAAATCCAGATCCCGACCCCGCCGCGCCTGGGCAATGTCGTTGTCGAGGTCGAGAACCTCGACAAGGGCTTCGACGGCCGCCTGCTGATCAAGGACCTGTCCTTCACGCTGCCCCGTAACGGCATCGTCGGCGTGATCGGTCCCAACGGCGTCGGTAAGACCACCCTGTTCAAGACCATCGTCGGGCTCGAGGAGCCGGACTCGGGCACCGTCAAGGTCGGCGAGACGGTCAAGCTCAGCTACGTCGACCAGACGCGGGCCAACATCGATCCGACCAAGACGGTCTGGGAGACGGTCTCCGACGGACTCGACTTCATCGAGGTCGGCCAGAACGAGATGCCCTCGCGCGCGTACGTGAGCGCCTTCGGGTTCAAGGGTCCGGACCAGCAGAAGCCCGCGGGCGTGCTCTCCGGTGGTGAGCGCAACCGGCTGAACCTGGCGCTGACCCTCAAGGAGGGCGGCAACCTGATCCTGCTCGATGAGCCGACCAACGACCTCGACGTCGAGACCCTCAGTTCGCTCGAGAACGCGCTGCAGGAATTCCCCGGCTGCGCCGTGGTGATCTCGCACGACCGCTGGTTCCTGGACCGGACCTGCACGCACATCCTGGCCTGGGAAGGCGCCTTCGGCGACAACGAGGCTGCCTGGTACTGGTTCGAGGGCAACTTCGAGGCGTACGAGGAGAACAAGGTCGCGCGGCTCGGTGCCGACGCGGCCCGGCCGCACCGCGTCACCCACCGCAAGCTCACCCGGGGCTAGGACGTGCCGAACAAGGTCTACACCTGCGAGGTTCAGGTGCGCTGGGGCGATTCCGATCGCCTCGGCCACGTGAACAACACCCTCTTCCTCGAGTACGCACAGGAAGCGCGGGTGAAGTTCTTCCGCGAGCGGGTCTTCCCGGCGGGCGTGCGTCCGTCGGCGATGGTGGTGCGCAAGATGGAGATCGAGTTCCTCAAGCCCATCACCGACGAGTCGGGCCCGGTCACCGTCGAGGTGTCCGTCCTCGCGGTCGGGAACTCCTCGTTCGGCGTCCGTCACCTGTTCCGCGACGTCCACGGGGTCACCTGTGGCGTCGCGGACGCGGTGATGGTGCGGTTCGACGTGAAGACCGAAACGTCGGTTCCGCTCACGGAACTGGAGCGATCGGTGCTGTCGGAGTACGCGATCACGGAAACGGTGCGCTAGAGGGCGCCGTCAGTTCACCTCTCGTCCCGCTCCCCGCGGTTAGGCTCAGACGTGCACACCCGTCACGTCAGTTCGACCAGGGGAGTGGGCCGCGAGATGACCGAATCTGCCGATCGCTTCGACCACGGGGCCACCATGGGCCTGCCCGCGGACCTCGCCTCCCACCTCGACGGGGTCCGGGATGTGTACTTCAGGAACATCGACTGGGCGGGGTCGCCTGGTCGCCCGAGCACCGACGCCGAGACGGTTTTCGGCAGCCACCTCGGGCTCGCCTCGCGCCGCCCCGCCGGACACGCGGTGTCGCGGGTGCTCGAACCGCTGCCCGGCGAGCCGGCGGTACAGATCGTCACCGACGACATGCCGCTGCTGGTCGAGTCGGTCACGGCACTGCTCGCCCGACTCGGGATCACGGTCACCGAGCTGATCCATCCGATCTTCCAGGTGCGGCGTGATCAGGACGGCAACCTCCTCGACGTCGTCGCCAACGGCGCGGCGACCGGAGCGGGGACGCTCACCGAGTCCTGGATGCTCTTCCGGTTGCATCCGACCACCGATCCGGAGGTGCTCGCCGAGGTCGGGGATGCGATCCGGGATGTGCTGTCCGATGTGCGGCACGTGATCGCGGACGCGGACGCGATGCGCTACGGGCAGCTGGTGCTCGCCGAGCATCTCGATGCGCTCGCGGACCGCGAACCGCAGGGGTACCGGGCGGTCGACATCAGGGACACCGCGGCGCTGCTGCGTTGGATGTCCGAGGGGCATTTCATGACCCTCGGCTACCGGCGGTACGAGTTCCGGGATCCAGGCGAACACGGGCGCCCCCTCGCGCACATCGTGCCCGAGAGCGGCCTGGGGGTGCTCGGTTCTGCGTCGGTGGCCGATCACCGAATCGATCTGCCCGCACCCGAATTCAGTGTCGACCGCCCCATCCTGCTGCTCGCGCAGGGCGCGGCGCCCGCCACCGTGCACCGATCGGTGTACCCGTTCTTCGTCTCGGTCACCGGCCTCGACGGTGACGGCACGATCACCGGCGAGCACCGGTTCGTCGGCGTGTTCACGGTGACCGCGTTGCACGAGAACGTCCTCGACATACCGGTGATCGAACGACGTGCGCGCACCGTGATCGAGCGGGCCGGATTCGACATCGGCTCCTTCTCCGGGCAGCGGATGCTCGAGGTCATCCAGTCCTTCCCTCGTACCGAACTGTTCTCCAGTGACACCGAGACCCTGTACGAGACCATCACCTCGGTGCTGGCCATCGGCATGCGCAGGCAGGTACGGCTGTTCCTGCGGGACGACCAGTTCGGTGGCTTCACGTCCGCGCTGGTCTACCTACCCCGCGACCGCTACACCACGCGGGTCCGCCTGGCGATGCAGTCGATCCTGCTGCGGGAACTGGGCGGGGGCACGCTGGAATACAGCGCACGGGTCACCGAGTCGGATCTCGCCATGGTGCACTTCACCATTCGCAAGGAGCCGGACGCGGCCCCGTCGTCGGCGCAGCTGTCGGCCGACGGCCGCGACCGGATCGAGGCGATGCTGGCGGCGGCCACCAGGGCGTGGGAGGACGACCTCCTCGACGCCGTCGCGGCCGAGCCGTCGGTGACCTCGGTGACCGCGCAGCGTTTTGCCGCGGCGTTCCCCGAGGCCTACAAGCAGGACTTCGACGCCGCGCGAGCGGTCAGGGACATCGCACGACTGGAGGCCCTGGCGGGCGAGGCGATCGATCTGAAGCTGTACCGGCACAAGGACGCCCGACCGGGTCAGTGGCGCTTCACGCTGTACATCAGCGGGGCGGGGGTCTCGCTCAGCCAGGTGCTGCCGGTGCTGCAGAGCCTCGGCGTCGAGGTGCTCGACGAGCGGCCGTACCGGGTGGTTCGTCCGGATGGGCTGTCGTGCTGGATCTACGATTTCGGACTGTCCGCGGCTCCCGAGCTGGTCGATGCGACGGTCGGGGAGAACCTGGACTCGGAGTTGGACGAGGCGGACCGGACCACCGAGTCGACGAGGGCGCTCGCCCTCCAGCGCCGGTTCACCGATGCCTTCACCGCCGTCTGGTACGAACGATCCGAACCCGACCGGTTCAACGAGCTGGTGCTGCGGGCCGGCCTCGAGTGGCGGCAGGCCACTGTGTTGCGCGCGTACTCGAAGTACCTGCGCCAGGCGGGATTTCCGTACAGCCAGTTCCACATCGAGGGTGTGCTGATCGAGCACGGTCAGACCACCGCGCTGCTGGTCGAGTTGTTCCGGTCGATCTTCGACCCCGACCAGGCCTCGGCGGAGCGTGCGGAGGCACTCGCGGCCGAGCTGCGCGGCCGGATCAACGAGGTGGTCAGCCTCGACGCCGACCGGATCCTGCGCGGGATGCTTGGCCTCGTCCTGGCCACGCTGCGGACCAACTACTACGTGACCGACGAGGCAGGCAATCACCGCGACATCCTGGTGTTCAAACTCAACCCCCAGCAGATCGCCGAACTACCGCGACCGCGACCGCGTTTCGAGGTGTTCGCCTACTCGCCACGGGTCGAGGGCGTGCACCTGCGATTCGGTCCGGTGGCCCGCGGCGGGTTGCGCTGGTCGGACCGTCGGGAGGACTTCCGGACCGAGATCCTCGGCCTGGTCAAGGCGCAGGCGGTGAAGAACGCCGTGATCGTGCCGGTCGGCGCGAAGGGCGGATTCGTTGTCAAGCGGGCGCCCGCGGTGACCGGGGACCCGGCGACGGACCGGCAGGCATTTCTCGCGGAGGGACAGGCCTGCTACCGGTTGTTCGTCTCCGGCCTGCTCGACGTGACCGACAACGTCGAACCCGCGAGCGGGGTCGTGCTGCCGCCGGACCGGGTGGTGCGCCGGGACGGCGACGACACCTACCTCGTCGTGGCCGCGGACAAGGGCACCGCCCAGTTCTCCGACCTCGCCAACGACGTGGCGGCGCGGTACGGCTTCTGGCTCGGCGACGCCTTCGCGTCCGGCGGCTCGGTCGGCTACGACCACAAGGCCATGGGGATCACGGCCAAGGGTGCCTGGGTGAGCGTGCGCAGGCACTTCCGGGAGATGGGGATCGACACCCAGGCGGAGGACTTCACCGTCGCGGGCGTCGGCGACATGAGCGGCGACGTCTTCGGGAACGGGATGCTGCTCAGTCCGCACATCCGGTTGGTCGCGGCCTTCGACCACCGGCACATCTTCCTCGACCCCGACCCGGTCGCCTCGAGGTCCTTCCTCGAACGGGAACGGCTCTTCGGGCTGCCGCGTTCCTCGTGGGCGGACTACGACCCGACCCTCATCAGTGCGGGCGGCGGGGTGTGGGACCGCTCGCGCAAGTCGGTGCCGCTGACCGCGCAGGCGACTGCGGCGCTCGGCCTCGACGAGGACGTCACCGAGTTGTCGCCGCCGGAGCTGGTGCGGGCGATCCTGCGCGCGCCTGTCGACCTGCTCTGGAACGGCGGGATCGGCACCTACATCAAGGCCACCACGGAGACCCATGCGGATGTCGGCGACAAATCGAACGATCCGGTGCGGGTCAACGGGAACGAGGTGCGCGCCAGGGTGATCGGCGAGGGCGGCAATCTCGGGGTGACGCAGCGGGG
This sequence comes from Rhodococcus sp. NPDC055112, assembly GCF_053607505.1. Classification (NCBI taxonomy): domain Bacteria; kingdom Bacillati; phylum Actinomycetota; class Actinomycetes; order Mycobacteriales; family Nocardiaceae; genus Rhodococcus; species Rhodococcus sp. NPDC055112. The sequence continues at coordinate 12,880 of NZ_JBSGTR010000061.1, read as the reverse complement.
ACGGATCGAGTACGACCTCGCGGGCGGCCGCATCAACACCGATGCCATGGACAACTCGGCTGGCGTCGACTGTTCCGACCACGAGGTCAACATCAAGATCCTGCTGGACACCGCGGTCAGCGGGGGCGCGTTGCCAGGGGCCGAGCGCAACGGCCTGCTCGCCTCGATGACCGACGAGGTGTCGCGTCTGGTGCTGCGGGACAACATCGACCAGAACGAACTGATGGGCACCTCACGCGCCGACGCCGCGGCGATGCTGGGGGTACACGCGCGCCAGCTCGCCGCCCTCGAGGCGCGTCGTGGGCTGGACCGGGAGATCGAGGCCCTGCCGGGACCCATGGAGATCGAGGAGCGGCTGCAGGAGGGCACCGGCCTCACCTCTCCGGAACTGGCCACCCTCCTCGCCCACGTCAAGCTCGCGCTCAAGGACGATCTGCTGGCCAGCGAGCTGCCCGACAGCGACACCTATGCGGTGCGGCTGCCCAGGTACTTCCCGCGGCCGCTGCGCGAGCGGTTCGCCGGGCAGATCAAGTCGCATCGCCTGCGCCGCCAGATCGTGGCCACCATCCTGGCCAACGAGGCCATCGACTTCGGCGGGATCAGCTTCGCGTACCGGCTCTCCGAGGAGGCCGGCGCCAGCAGCACCGACTCGATCAGGGCATTCACCGCGGCGACCGAGATCTTCGACCTGCGCTCGGTGTGGAGCGACATCCGCGAGGCGCCCATCGATTCGTCGGTGGCCGACGAGCTGACGCTGGAATCGCGTCGAATGCTCGACCGCGCCGCGCGGTGGTTGCTGTCGAACCGTCCGCAGCCGGTCGCGGTGGGTGCGGAGATCAACAGGTACGCCGCGCGGGTCCGCGCGATGACCCCGAAGCTCCCGAACTGGCTGCGCGGACACCACGTCACCGACCTCGCCACCCGGATGTCCCATGCGGTCGAGCACGGCTGCCCCGACACACTCGCCCGGCGCGTGTACGGCCTGCTCGACGGGTTCCCGTCGCTCGACATCATCGACATCTCGGACATCAGCGATCGTGAGGTCGAGGAGGTCGGTGAGCTCTACTACGCGCTCGACGAGCGCCTCGGGATCGACGGATTCCTCACCGCCATCTCGGGTCTCGAGCGCGGCGACCGGTGGCATTCGCTGGCCAGGCTGGCGTTGCGCGACGACCTGTACAGCTCGCTGCGCTCGCTCACCCTCGATGTGCTCGCGGGCGGCGAACCGGACGAGACGGCCGAGGAGAAGATCCTGGACTGGGAGTCGTCCAACTCGTCCCGGCTGAGTAGGGCCAGGGCAGCGCTCGGCGAGATCGCGGAGTCTGGGACGCTTGACCTCGCGACGCTCTCGGTGGCGGCGCGTCAGGTCCGCAGCATGGTGCGTGGAGCGGGCACTTGATCGGAAGGGATCGAAGTTGAGCGTCGAAACGTCAGGGTCGGTGACCGCGGCTGCGGTCGGCTTCCACACGAAGGTCGGCGTGCGCTGGTCGGACATGGACGTCTTCCAGCACATCAACCACGCGAGGATGGTGACCCTCCTCGAGGAGGCGCGCATCCCGTGGCTGTTCGAGGACGGCAGGCCGACGGTCACCCTCCGGGACGGTGCGGTGATCGCCGACCTGCACGTGCGCTACCGCGGTCAGTTGCGGCACGACGACGGCCCCCTGGACGTGCTCATGTGGATCGAGTCGGTCCGCGCCGTGGACTTCACCATCGGGTACGAGGTCCGGGCAGGCGGCGCGGCGCCGGACTCGGCCCCGTCGATCGTGGCCTCCACGCAGATCGCCGCCTTCGACATCGACACCCAGCGGCTGCGCAGGCTGACCGCACCCGAGCGCGAGTACCTGGAGCAGTGGAAGCGTGCATGAGCGGGTCCTGACCATCCCGGACGCGGGCGAACGGGAGAACCTCGCGACCTTCCTCGCCAAGGCGATCCGGCTGGACGAGGCGGTGATCGTCCGGATGCGGCAGCGGGACGAGGGTCGGCTGGTGGCCTTCGTGCCGACGGGTTTCGACGCGCTGGCCGCGCGGGTCGTCTCCGGGAGGATCAGCCCGGACGACACCTCCGCGGCGGGTGACGGACTGCTACGCGGCGTGACCGCGGCCGCGGGCGCCGACATCGACCCCGGCTTCTCGATGGATTCGGCCTGGCGGGGCGCCTTGCCGCCGGAGGCCGGCTTCGCGCACATCGACGACGTTCCGGCCCGGGTGCTCATCGACCTGGCTCAGCAGGGCGCGGCGCTGGCCAAGGAGCACGGCAGCAGCCACGGCCCGCCTGCCTCGTTGCTCGCACAGGAGGTGCTCAGCGTCGAGGGTGCGGGCGAGGTCGTCGGGGTGTCCATGCGCACGGTGTTCGCGCTGGCCGCGATGGGATTCATCCCGCAGGTCGGCTCGGATCCGGTGATCGCGGAGGTCGATCTCGAGCGCATCGACGCGTCCGAGATGGTGCGGGTGCGCGCGACCAGGACCTGGCTGCGCCTGGACGCGCGCTTCGGCACCGTGTTCAGCAGGCGCGGCGGCGAGATCGGGTTGACCGTTCGCCGCTGACGCCCGTCAGACCAGCCAGGCCGCCGCGTTCGGGGGCAGTTCCCCGTTCACGAGCGGGGCGCTGGCGAGTAGCAGTTCTCCCGGCGGCAGCGGGATGGGCGCGTCCGTGGCGTTCAGCGCGCAGACCAGCCCGCCCCGTCGGCGGAAGGCCAGGCAACCGGACGGGCTTCCGTACCAATCGATCTCGTCGCCGGAGAACTCCGGCCGCAGGGCCCGCAGCTCGATCGCGGACCGGTACAGCGACAGCGTGGACGTCACGTCCTCGATCTGCGCCTCCACGGTGCGATCGGCCCATTCCGGCGGCATGGGCAGCCACGACGTCTCCGCCGAGCTGAAGCCGAACGGCGGTGCGGCGCCCTCCCACGGCACGGGGACCCGGCAACCGTCGCGTCCGCGTTCGGTGTGGCCGGACCGCTCCCACACCGGATCCTGCAGCGCCTCGTCCGGGAGGTCGACGTTCGGCAGTCCGAGCTCCGCGCCGTTGTAGATGAAGACCGCCCCGGGCAGCGCGAACTCGACGATGGCCATTGCGCGTGCCCTGGCCAGGCCGATCTCGCCGCCGCCGTAGCGGGTGACCTCGCGCTCGACGTCGTGGTTCGACAGCGTCCAGGTGGGGGTGCCGCCGACCGCGGCCACCGCGCCGAGCGAGTTCTCAATGGCCTCGCGCAGGCTGTCGGCGCCGAACTCGGCCTCGGCGAGGCGGAAGTTGAAGCCCAGGTGCAGTTCGTCGGGCCGGATGTACTCGCCGAAGCGCTCGTTGTCACGCACCCAGATCTCGCCGACGGCGACCGTGTCGGGATATTCGTTCATCACCTTGCGCAGGCCGCGGTGGATCTCGTGCACTCCTGGGTTGTTGAACCTCGGGTCGTTGTCGTCGTTGCTCAGGAGCCGGTTGGATTCCCAGTCGTAGTCCGGCAGGCCCTCCGGCTTGGCCATGCCGTGCGCGACATCGATCCGGAAACCGTCGACGCCGCGGTCCAGCCAGAACCGCAGCGTGGTGGCGAGGTCGTCGGCGACCTCCGGGTTGTCCCAGTTCAGGTCCGGCTGCTCGGGGGCGAAGATGTGCAGATACCACTGGCCGGGGGAGCCGTCCGGTTCGGTGACCCGGGTCCAGGCGGGCCCACCGAAGATGCTCGGCCAGTTGTTGGGCGGCTCGGCGCCGTCCTCGCCCAGGCCGTCGCGGAAGTGGTAACGGGCCCGCTCGGGGCTGCCCGGCCCGGCCGCCAGCGCAGCCGCGAACCAGGGGTGCGCCACGCTGGTGTGGTTCGGTACCAGGTCCATGGTGACCCTGATCCGCCGCGCGTGCGCCTGCGCGATCAGCGCGTCCATCACCTCGAGGTCGCCGAACAACGGATCGATGTCGCGCGGATCGGAGACGTCGTAGCCGTGGTCCGCCATCGGCGAGCGCATCACCGGGCTGAGCCAGATGGCGTCGACGCCGAGCAGCTCGAGGTACCCGAGCCGGTCGCGGACGCCGCCCAGGTCGCCGACGCCGTCGCCGTTGGAGTCGGAGAAGGAACGCGGATAGATCTGATAGAAGACCGCGTTCGTCCACCAGGGATCTGTTGTCTCCGGCACGGTCTCGTCAGTGGTCACAGGGACACATAGTGCCAAACCCGTGCGGGCAGCACGACTTCGAATGGGATGTGGCCCCGTTCGCGCCGATCAGACCGGTGAGTTCACCATCGAGGCGGCGGCCATGTCCATGTAGTCGATGAGGGCTCGGCGGTGCGGCTCGTCGAGGGTGGCCTCGTCGATCGACGCGATCGCGATGTGCATGCAGCGCAGCCACGCGTCGCGCTCGAGCGGACCGATCCGGAACGGCTGGTGTCGCAGCCGGAGCCGGGGGTGTCCGCGCTCGTCGGAGTACGTTCGCGGGCCGCCCCAGTACTGCTCGAGGAACATCCGCATGCGGCGTTCGGCCGGTCCGAGGTCCTCCTCCGGGTAGAGGGGCCGGACGATCTCGTCCTCCGCCACTTCCTCGTAGAACCGCGCGGTGAGTTTGCGGAACGTCTCGGCTCCGCCCACCGCTTCATAGAAGCTCACTTCGGCATCAGTCATGTCGGCGTCCATTGTGCCCGTACTCGCGCCGTGACGTCGACGCGCTCGTGTTGTCATCGGTTGTTCACCGAAAGTCCTGCATCTTTGTACCAAATGGACGTGCGCGAGCAGGCCATCCGTGGTCAACTTGGGAGCAATCTTCCCGGAGGTCGCATGAAGAACTCGCACAACGCCCGAGCGCACCGACAACTCCAGCCCACTGATGCCCGCATGCCGCGGGGATCGGGGGCTTCTTCGCTGCAAGTGATCGACGAGGGTCTGAGACCCTCGACCCCAGGTGAGGACGACGCGGTTCCTTCCTGGGTGAAGCGCCGGGTGTTGCTTCTGAACGCCACCTACGAGCCGCTCACCGCGCTCCCCGTCCGCAGGGCCGTCGTCCTGCTGGTGTGTGAGAAGGCCAGCGCCGTCCACGAGGACCCGGACGGGCAGGTCATCCATTCCGCCGACTGGTCGGTGCAGGTCCCCTCCGTGATCCGGCTGCGCAACTACGTGCGGGTGCCCTATCGGGCCCGGATCCCGATGACCAGGGCCGCGCTGATGCACCGGGACCGCTTCCGGTGCGCCTACTGCGGCGACAAGGCCGAGACCGTGGACCACGTGATCCCGCGCAGCCGGGGCGGCGGTCACTCCTGGGAGAACTGCGTGGCCTGCTGCGCGCCCTGCAACCACCGCAAAGCCGACAAGCTGCTCAGCGAGCTCGGCTGGACGTTGCGGGCCGCCCTGGTACCGCCCAAGGGGCAGCACTGGCGGCTGCTGGCGAGCACCAAGGAGCTCGACCCGGTGTGGTTGCGCTACCTCGGCGAGGGCGCAGCGTAAACGTCCGATCTCGAGGTGGCCCCGACGGCACAATTTGCGGCGCACTGGGCTACGGTTTGGGACGTGAGCATTCTTGAGACATCGCTGATCTTCGTAGGGATTCCTGCGCTCATCACGGCGATCATCGCGGGGCTGTGCTACCTGGCCAAGCCGGTGGCAGGCACCACCCCCGCGCACTACTCGCTGGACGAGGAATGGACCCACCAGCCGGTGCTGTGGTCCGCGGTCGACGAGGTGACGGTCGGTCACCACGGCGCGCACGCGGCCATCGAGTCCGGATCCGCAGATCTGATCGGAGGTTCGGCAAGTGGCAAGTGGTAACCGTTTCCCGGCGGTGATCGAGTCCGAGCTCCCGGTGGGCTCGGTGGTGACCGCGAGCGGCCGCGTCTCGGGCGTGCACCGCGCAGGCGAGCCCTTCGACGACCTGCCGTTCAGCGTGGACGAGCTGGTCGCCCTCGACGATGCGCTCACCGACGCGACGCGGTCGACCAAGGTGCGCTTCAACGCGTACATCGGTGACCTCGGCGAGGACACCGCGGCCGGCGTCGAGGCGCTGTTCCCGAAGACCCCCGAGGCCGAGCGTTCGGTGCTGATCGCGGTCTCCCCGAACCAGCGCGCCATCGAGATCCGTTCCGGACGCAAGGTCGCCGCTCGGGTGACCGACCGGGTCGCGCAGCTCGGTGTGACCGCCGCTGTGTCCTCCTTCGGGGATGCCGACCTCATCGACGGCCTGATCAGTGCGATCCGCGTGATGAGCGCGGCCATCGCGGTGCGCTAGTCACACCCAGGCACACTTCGCTTCGACCGAAGGTGCCCTCCACGCGGTTTCCGCGCGGAGGGCACCTTCAGTCGTTTCCTGGGGTTGGTCAGCCGGCGTCGAAGGCGCGGGCCCGCAGCGCGCGCACGATCCCGGCCTTGCCCTCGACCACCAGCCTGCGCAGCGCGGGCGGATGGTCACCGGCCAGGAAGTCGTCGGCCGCCGCGACCGAGGCCTCGGTGATCGACCAGGCCGGATACAGCCCGACGACCACGGTCTGCGCCACCTCGCTGGAGCGGCGCGCCCAGACATCGGCGATGTCGGCGAAGTACCGGGCCACGTACGGCTGGAGCAGCTCGCCCTGTCCCGGCGCCGCGAAGCCGCCGATGATCGCGCGGGCGGTGATGTTCGGGACGGAGTCGTCGCCGACGACCGTCGTCCAGGCCGCCTCCTTGACCGCCGCCTGCGGCCGGGCCGCCCGCGTGGCCGCCGCCTGCCGGACGCCTGCCGCGGTCGGATCCCGCTGCGCCTCCGCGTCGATGAACGGCGACTCGGGGCCGTCCGCGTCCACCTCGCCCGCCAGCGCCAGCGCCTGCACCAACCGCCAGCGCAGGTCGGTGTCGACCACCAGCCCCGGCAGCCCGACGGTCGCCGGATCGGCGTCGAGCAGCTCCTGCAGCACCTCGGTGTGCCAGGGCTGCAGGCGCGCCGCGGTCAGCGAACTGAGGAAGGCCAGCTGGTGGTCGGACCCCGGCTCGGCCTCCCTGGCCAGCTCGAGCAGCCGGTTCGCGAAGCCGGGCCAGCCGGTGGCGTTCGCCCAGTCGGGCTCGGCGTAGCTGCCGAGGGCGGCGTGCGCCTGCATCAGCAGCCGCGACGCGACCCCGACCTCGGTCTCCGCGCCGACCCCGCGCTGCACCAGTTCGACGAAGTCCCTGGCCTTGAGCTCGGCCTGCCGCGTCATCTCCCAGGCCGCCGACCATGCCAGCGTCCTCGGCAGCGGTTCGGCGATGTCGCCGATGCGCTCGTTCAGCACCGCGAGCGAATCCGGGTCGAGCCGCACCGAGCAGTAGGTGAGGTCGTCGTCGTTGACGAGCACGAACTTTCCGCGGGCCACCCCGACCAGCTCGGGCACCTCGGTCCGCGGGCCGTCGACGTCGAGCTCGATGCGCTCGGTGCGCACCAGCTTGCCGTCCACGTCGTCGTAGATGCCGACGGCGAGGCGGTGCACGCGGTACTCGCCCGCGCCCGGTTCCGCGCGGCCCTGCAGCACAGCGAAGGACGAGAAGGTGCCGTCCTCGGCGACCGTGAACTCCGGCCGCAGGATGTTCAGCCCGGTGGTCTTGAGCCACTGCGCGCCCCAGTCCGACAGGTCCCGGCCGGACGAGCGCTCCAGTGCGGCGAGCAGGTCGTCGAAGGTGGCGTTGCCGAATGCGTGGTCCTTGAAATACGCGCGCAGGCCTGCCAGGAACGGATCGAGCCCGACATACGCGACGAGCTGCTTGAGCACGCTCGCGCCCTTGGCGTAGGTGATCCCGTCGAAGTTGACCTCGACCGCGGCGAGGTCAGGGATGTCGGCGGCGATGGGATGGGTGGAGGGCAGCTGATCCTGTCGGTAGGCCCACGACTTCTCGGCGTTCGCGAAGGTGGTCCAAGCGTTGACGTACTCGGTGGCCTCGGACTGGCACAGCACCGACGCGAACGTCGCGAAGGACTCGTTGAGCCACAGGTCGTCCCACCACGTCATGGTGACGAGGTCGCCGAACCACATGTGCGCCATCTCGTGCAGCACGGTCTCGGCGCGGCGCTCGTAGGACGCCCGGGTCACCTTGGAACGGAACACGTAGTCCTCGAGGAAGGTCACCGCGCCCGCGTTCTCCATTGCGCCGGCGTTGAACTCGGGGACGAACAGCTGGTCGTACTTGCCGAAGGCGTACGGCACCTCGAAGTTGCGGTGATAGAAACCGAAGCCCTGCTTGGTCTCGGTGAACAGCCGCTCGGCATCCATGTGCTCGGCGAGCGAGGCGCGGCAGTAGATGCCGAGCGGGATGTGGCCGTGCTCGTCGGTGTAGCTGTCGGTCCACCGCGCGTACGGCCCGGCGATCAGGGCGACGAGGTAGGTGCTCATCTTCGGGGTGGTGCGGAACTGGTGCACTCCCGGTGTGGCGGCGAGGGTTTCGACCACGGCCGAGTTCGAGATGACCTGCCAGTCGGTGGGCGCGGTCACGGTGACGTCGAAGGTGGCCTTGAGGTCCGGCTGGTCGAAGCAGGCGAACATCCGCTTGGCGTCGGCGGTTTCGAACTGCGAGTAGAGGTAGACCGATCCGTCGGCGGGATCGACGAAGCGGTGCAGGCCCTCGCCGGTGTGCGAGTACTCGCAGTCCGCATCGATGATCAGCTCGTTGTGCTCGGCCAGGCCGGTCAGCGCGATGCCGGTGGACTCGTCGTACCCGGTGACGTCGAGGGTCGCGCCGTTGAGGGTGGCGCTGCGGACGGCGGTCGCGATCAGGTCGATGTAGGTGTCGCCGCCTGCCGTCGCGCCGAAGGTGACCGTGGTGCGGGAGGAGAAGGTGTGCTCGCCGGGCTTGCCGTCACCGTCGGTCAGGTCCAGCTCGATGCGGTAGTTGTCGACGCTCAACAGCGCGGACCGCTGTGCTGCCTGCTCGCGGGTCAGGTTCGGTGGGGCCACGTCGGACGCTCCTCGTGATCGGGGACAGATGCTCGGGCTCTATCCCATCACGAGACACGCGGTGATCGCCTCTGTCCTGCCCCAAACATTGACGGGCGAGCTCAATTACCGTGCCGATGGCTCAACGCATCGCATCGACGAAACGGGCGAGCAACCGCCGTGTCAGTGCGAGCGGCCGCGGTCCCGAAGCCGGGCCGCGCGCAGGATGAGGTAGTCCCGTTCCGCGACGCTGGGGGTGGTGTTCGCGGCGACGGTGTAGTCGGCGACGGCGCTGGGTGCGTCGCCGGCCATCTCGTACAGGTGGGCGCGGACGGCGGCCAGTCGATGGGTGCCCGACAGCTGGTCCTGGTGGGCGGCGATCAGGTCCAGGCCCGCGGACGGGCCGTGCGCCATGGCGGTTGCGACCCCGAGGTTCAGGGTGACAAGCGGATTCGGGGCGACGCGTTCGAGCAGACGATAGAGCGAGAGGATGCGGTCCCAGTCGGTGTCCTCGGTGCTCGTGGCCTGGGCGTGCAGCACGGCGATCGCGGCCTGGATCCGGTAGGGGCCGGTCAGCCCGTGCCCGATCGCCGCCGTGGTCAGCCGGACGCCCTCGGTGATCGCCTCGCGATCCCACAGCGTGCGATCCTGCTCGGCGAGCGGGACGAGTTCCCCGCGCGGGCCGGTGCGGGCGGCGCGGTGCGCGTCGGTGAGGAGCATCAGCGCGAGCAGTCCGGTGACCTCGGGATCGTCGGGCAGCAGGCGGTGGATCGCCCGCGTCAGTCGGATGGCCTCCGTCGACAGGTCCGCGCGACGCACCTGCTGGCCGGATGTGCTGGCGTGGCCCTCGGTGAAGATCAGGTACAGCACGTGCAGCACCGCGCCGAGGCGCTCGTGCCACTGCCCGGACTCCGGCGGCGCGAAGGGCCGATCCAGGGCGGCCACCCGCTTCTTGGCGCGGGTGATCCGTTGTGTCATGGTCGCTTCCGGCAGCAGGAAGGCCCGCGCGATCTCGGCGGTGGTGAGCCCGCCGACCGAGCGCAGGGTCAGCGCGATCGCACTCGCGGGCGACAGTGCCGGATGGCAGCAGAGAAAGAACAGGGTGAGCGTGTCGTCCCGATCGGGCGTGGCGATGTCGGCAGGCCAGGTCGGCTCCCGCCCGGCGGCGACGGCTTCACGGTTCCTGCGGGCCGCGTCGGCGCGGATGGCGTCGGTCATCCGACGGTGGGAGACCTGGATGAGCCAGCCGCGCGGATTTTCGGGCAGGCCGTCGGAGGGCCAGTGCGTGGCGGCGGCGAGGAGCGCCTCCTGGAGTGCGTCCTCGGCGGCGGCGAAGTCGCCGAACCGTCGGACGAGGGCGCCGAGGACCTGCGGCCGGAGTTCGCGCAGCAGGTCCTCGGTGTCGCCGGAGGGTGGGAAGGTCACTGATCGGTGGGCGGGGCGCTCATGATCGCGCGCACCTCGATGTACTCACCGATCGGCTTTCCGCCGGGGCCGGGGGCCGCCGAGGCCAGCGCGGCGATCTCCACCGCCCGCTCGGGGCTGTCCACGTCGACGATCCAGTATCCGGCCAGGAATTCCTTGGTCTCCGGGAACGGCCCGTCGGTCACCACCGGCGCGGAGCGGCCGTCGGAGCTGACGATGCGCGCCTGGTCCGGTCCGGCCAGTCCCTGTGCCTCGACCAGTTCTCCGGATGCGGCCAGTTGCGCGCCGAGCGCGCGCTGGAAGTCGATGTGCGCCTCGATGTCCTTCGGCTCCCACTCGTGGATCGGGCTATCGCAGTACGCGGCCTCGCTGTAGGTCTTGACCAGCATGTACTTCATTGTCGGCTCCTTCGTTCGGGTGCGCCCCCGTGGCGCTCTCATGGGTAGGACGGAGCCGGGCAGGCTCTTCCGACACACTCTTCGTGCGATTTATGTGATTCAGGTCACACGATCTGGTCGAGCGGTGTGGACTCGTCGGCCAGTCGGGCCGGGTCGACCGGTTCGCCCGCGGTGATCAGCTTCTTGACGGCGTCGGTCACGTCCCAGACGTTGACGTTCATTCCGGCCATCACCCTGTTGTCCGTGCCCAGCCAGAATGCGACGAACTCGCGCCGGGTCACGTCGCCCCGCACGACGAGGCGGTCGTACCCGCCGGTCGGTGCGTACCCGACGTACTCCATGCCCAGGTCGTACTGGTCGGTGAAGAAGTAGGGCAGATTGGCGTACTCGGCGGGCCTGCCGAGCATCGTCGCCGCGGCGACGGCGGGCTGGTTGAGGGCGTTCGCCCAGTGCTCGACGCGAATCCTGGTGCCCAGCACCGGGTGCTGCTGCGCCGCGATGTCGCCGACCGCGACGATGTCGGGGTCGCTCGTGGTCATGGACGCGTCCACGAGCACCCCGCCGTCCACCGCTAGCCCGGCCTGCTCGGCGAGTTCGACGTTCGGTTGCGCCCCGACCGCGACCAGCACCGCCGCGGCGGGCAGCACGTCGCCGGTCGCGAGGCGGACCCCGGTGACCCGCCCGGCGTCGGTGGTGATCTCCTCCACGGTGGCCTCGAAATGCAGGTCCACCCCGTGCTCGCGGTGCAGCTCCGCGAAGACCGTGCCCATCTCGGGGCCGAGGGACCCGAGCAGCGGCAGCGCCGCCGCCTCGACGACCGTGACGACGACACCGCGCTCGCGCGCCTGGGCCGCGACCTCGAGTCCGATCCACCCGGCGCCGATCACGACCAGGCGAGAATCCGCCTCGAGTGCCCCGATCAGGCCGTCGGACTCCTCGATGGTGCGCAGATAGTGCACGCCTGCGGCGTCGGAACCCGGGATCGGCGGTCGCCGCGAGCGCGAGCCGGTGGCCAGCGCGAGCTTGTCGTAGCCGAGCGTCGAGCCGTCCGGCAGTCGCACCTCGTGGGCGCCCCGGTCGATCGCGGTGGCGGTGGTGCCGAGCCGCAGGTCGACGTGGTGGTCGCGATACCAGTCGCCGTGGTGCACGGTGAAGTCGTCGAGGGCCTTCTTGCCCGCGACGTGTTCCTTGGACAGCGGTGGCCGCTCGTAGGGGAGGTGGTCCTCCGCGCTGAGCAGGACGATCGAGCCGTCGAAATCCTTCTCGCGCAGGGCTTCCGCGGTCTTCGCTCCGGCGAGCCCGCCGCCGACGATCACGAACGTACGGTTCGGTGACATGTCCTCACACTCCGTTCGAGACACTGCATTGTGACGAAAACGGTCCTGATGTCGCTGCTGTCGACCCTACTGCCGACCGTCATCCGGTAGGGGACTTCTCGGCCGGGAAGCATTCGGTCCGATCGGTGGTTGCCTACGAGTGGACCCGTCGGTGACGGGTCCCCACCAGACGAGCGCGCCGACAGCCGCGACGAGAAGACAGGGGAGCAGCCCGTGAGTGAAACCAGGGACACCGCCGATTTTTGGTTCGACCCGCTCTGCCCGTGGTGCTGGATCACCTCGCGCTGGATCCTCGAGGTCGAGAAGGTCCGTGACATCGAGGCGAACTTCCACGTCATGAGCCTTGCGGTCCTGAACGAGGGGCGCGATCTGCCCGAGGAGTACCAGGCGATGATGGAGAAGGCGTGGGGTCCGGTCCGGGTCGCGATCGCCGCGGCCAAGGAACACGGCGACGAGGTGCTGCTGCCGCTGTACACCGCGATGGGGACCCGGATCCACGATCAGAACAACAAGGATTTCCCGGTCGTGATCGCGGAGGCGCTTGCCGAGGTCGGCCTGCCCGCCGACCTGGCCTCGGCCGCCGACACCGACGCGCACGACGAGGACCTGCGCCGCAGCCACAAGTCCGGGATGGATGCCGTCGGCCCCGATGTCGGCACCCCGACCATCCACGTGAACGGCGTCGCCTTCTTCGGTCCGGTGCTCTCGCGCATCCCGCGCGGCGAGGATGCGGGCCGGGTGTGGGACGGCACCGTCGCGCTGGCGTCGTACCCGCACTTCTTCGAACTCAAGCGCACCAGGACCGAGGACCCCTCCTTCGAATAGGCGCTACGCGCCCGTGCGCGGTTGACGAGTCTCTGCACTCGTCAACCTG
>NZ_JBSGTR010000060.1:0-38098 GCF_053607505.1 Rhodococcus sp. NPDC055112 | reverse complement strand
CGGTTGACGAGTGCGGGGACTCGTCAACCGCGCACGGGCGGCGGAGCCGCCTAGACGAGTCCGCGGCGGCGGGCCTCGTCGACCAGGCCGCTGCGGGACCACTGGGCGACGAGGTTGGTCTTGTCGAATTCGACAGTGCCACCGACGGACTCGCCGATGGCCTGGTACTGGGCGCCCTCCTCGAGCAGCACCACGAACTTGGCCAGATCGAGCAGGCCCGCGCGGCCGATCACGTTGACGCCACCGTTGGCCTCGAAGATCGCGACCAGGTCGGGGTCGCGGACCAGCTCGCCGAGGATGAAGTCGCCGGCGCCGATGCTGCGGTCGATGTGCGGCGGGATGGACCGCGACAACGTCAGCCGCTGGGAGGCCGCGTACCGGATCGGCAGCGACTGGTGGGTCTGCGCGAAGCCGCCCAGCCACGGGGTGTGCACGTGCACGATCGAGGTGATCTCCTGGTGCTCGCGGAACACCTTGGCGTAGCCGGTGACGAAGCCGGCAGAACCGCGGCCGGAGAGCACCTCGCCGTCGAAGGTGGCGACGACGGGCTCGATGGTGCGGTCGTCGGCCCAGGGCCCTGGCTCGTTCAGGGCGACGGCGATCTCCTCGCCGGGCACCCGCTCGACGAAGTTGACGGTGCCGTTCGCGGAGACGGTGCCGGTCTCGCGGAAGACGCGGAACGCCTTCTCCGCGTCGCGGGTGGCGCTCTCGACGAACGCGGTGACGGTCTCGGAGATGCGGGATTCGGTGGTGGTCATGGGATTCTCCTGGTGATTCCGAAGGTAGGTCAGGGGGTGAGGAGCGGTGCGTGGTTGTCGAGTCCCAGGACTCGGGAAGCGCTCACGGGCGGCGGAGCCGCCTGGAGCAGCGGGAGGACCTCCTCGCCGACGCGGTAGGCCTCCTCGAGGTGCGGGTTGCCCGCAAGGATGAACGCGTCGACGCCTAGCTCGCGCAGCTCGTCGAGGCGCTGCGCGACCTGCTCGTAGCTGCCGACCAGGCCGAACGCGGGACCGCCGCGGATCAGGCTGAACCCGGCCCAGACGTTCGGCTGCACCTCGAGATCGCGGTAGCCGGTGATGGTCTCGGGCACCCAGCCCTTGATCCGCGCCGCGCCGACCGAGTCGCCCTGCGCGGCCCGGTTGGCGGCGTCGCGGTCGACGAACGCCCAGCCCTTCTCCACCTCCGCCCAGGCGGCCTCCTCGGTGTGACGGGCGACGACGTCGATCCGGACCGCGAACTTCGGTGTCCGCCCGAGCTTCTCGGCGTGCGCGCGGACGCCGTCGAACTTGGCACGCAGGTCGCCGAAGGGCTCGAGCCAGGACAGGTAGTAGTCGCTGTGCAGCCCGGCGGCGCCGACCGCGGCGGCCGAGGAACCGGAGAAGTAGACCTCGGGGAAGGGTTGGCCTGCGAGCCCGGGCGGCAGCGCGGCCCCTGCGGTCTGGAAGAACCGGCCGTCGTGGTCGTAGGGCTCGCCGTCCCAGACGCCGCGCAGCACGTCCAGGAACTCGCTGGTGCGCGCGTACCGATCGTCGTGGTTAACCTTGTCGCCCCACCACAGCTGCGCCGGTCCCCCGCCGCCGCTGATGATGTTGTAGACCAGGCGCCCGCCGGTGGCCCGCTGCAGGCTCGCCGACATCCGCGCCGCCTGCACGGGATGCAGGAACCCGGGCTGGAAGGCGACCATGAACCGGTAGGTGGTGGTCTCGCGGGCCAGCGCCGCCGCCACCGCCCACGGGTCCTCGGTGACCGGGAACGAGGGCAGCAGCCCGCCCAGGAACCCGGCCGACTCCGACGCCTTGGCCACCGCCGCCATGTGGTCGATGTAGCCGTAGCCGTCGAGCTCGCCGCCGCGGATCGCGGGCGCGATGTTGCCGGGGCCGTGCCCGTTCGCCTCCCCTCGGTTGTAGCGGCGCGGGGTGCGCAGCGACGCGTGGTCGCCCTCCATCCCGATGCGCCAGTAGAAGTCGGTGCTCATGCGGTGGCCTCCTGACTCGCCAAGGTGCGTCCGGCCGGGTCGACCAGGTGCAGCAGGTGTTCGCCGGTGCGGTGCAGTTCCTCGATGTGCGGGCGGCCGTCGAGCACGACGCTGTCGACACCGGCGTCGACGTACTCCGAGAGTCGCTGCGCCACCTGCTCGTAGCTGCCGACCAGGCCGATCGGCTGCTCGTAGCCGATCTCGGTGAAGCCGGCCCAGCGCCCACCGCCGAGGTCGAGCGAACGCGCGCCGACGCCGTCGTCGTGCACCTCGTGCCACTGCCGCTCGGCGCGCGCCCAGGCCTCGTCCTCCGTCTCGCGGGCGATGATCGGCAGCTCCAGCCCGGCACGCACCGTGCGGCCCAGCGCCCGCGACCGATGCTTCAGGTCGGACACCGACGCCGCGATCCCGTCGACGGTCTCGGTGAACAGGTGCACGTCGCCGTGCCGCGCGGACAGGTCGAGCGCCTGCTCCGAGTCCCCGGACAGGTACACCGTCGGGAACGGCAGCCCGGACAGGATGCCGCGGAACCCGCCGTCGATGACGTCGAAGTACTCGCCGTCGAAGTCGAACCCGGTGCCGTTGAATCCGGCTCCGGCGACCGGGGTCTCGTTCCACACCCCGCGCGCGACGGTGAGGAACTCCGCCGCCCTTGTGTACCGGTCCACGCCGGTGACCCGGTCCCCTCGGGCCCGGGCGTCGGCCTCGTCGGTCTCCACCCGCAGCCGCCAGGACAGCCGGCCCCCGGAGAGCCGCTGCAGCGTCGCGGACACCTTGGCCGCGTACACGGGGGTGCCGAAGGAGGGGTGGAACTCGACGACCACCCGAGAGTGCCGGGTGTCGCGCAGCGCGCCGCCGCCGACGATCCACGACTCCTCGCCGAGCGGGTCGTAGGGCGCGAGCACCCCGTCGAGCCCGGACAGTTCGGCCGCGAGCACCACCTGGGCGAGGTCGTCGAAGGGCCCGAAGTTGCCGGGGCGCAGGTCCGTCGCCACGGTGGGCACCTGCGGTCCGCCGAAGCCGCCGCGGTTCCGCGCGCCGGGCGACGCGTGCCTGCCGTCCCCTTGCGAGGGCAGCCGCCACAGGAACTCTGTCATGACGGCACCTTTCCTGCGGCCAGCAGCTCCAGCGCCTGCTCCAGGGGCTCACGGGTCACCCAGGATTCGAGGTCGAAGTCGGCGGCCAGGAACCCGTGCGTGTAGAGGAACTGCTTCTGGATACCGATCAGCTCCACCCGCTCGTCCGAGAGCGAGGGGTGCAGGTCCTTGTGGAAGCCCTCCTTGTACGCGGCGACGACTCCCTCGGGACCGGACAGGGTTTCGCGGGCGAGCACCTCGCGGACGCGGTCCAGGTTGTCGGCCGCCCAGTCCGCGGCGCGCAGGCTCTGCGCGAGGAAGCCGACCACCAGCTCCGGCCGGGACTCGAGCAGGTCGGCGTGCACCGTGATGGGGCGCGGGGTGCCGTTGTTGACCCGCAGCCGCTTCGCGTCGGTGGCGTCGAGGTCCACCGCGACCCGCAGGCCGTGCTCGCGGGCCACCTCCTGGGCGCGAGCGCCCTTGACGTAGATGGCGTCCACGTCACCGCGAAGCAGCTCGTCCACACCCCAGGTGGTGGTGCGCCGTTGGTCCCGAGCAGCGGTGCGCACCTGCGGGTTCCGCTCGACGTCCACCTCGACCGCGGTCACATCGGCGAGGGTGAGGCTGGCCAGACGCAGCGCGTTCGCGAAGCCGTGCAGGGCCATCGCGCGCGGGAAGCTGCGGGCCTGGTCCTCCGCCCACGCGGGGATCCCGATCCGCAGGCCCGCCAGGCCGGCGGCGCCCGCGACCGTGGAGTCCGGTCCGACGAGGATGGCCTGCGACTCGTCGATCCAGGTCAGCCCGATCAGCCGAGTCGGCGAGCCCTGGGCGCGGGCCGCGATCGCGGGCACGTTGCCGCCCTCGCGAACCAGGCCGAGCAGCTGGTGGTCGAAGTGCCGGACGGCCAGCTCCGGGCCTGCGTCCTGCAGGACGCCCAGGCTGACGCCCGCCTCGGCCGCGGTCTCCCCCAGCCAGCCGAGGCTGTGCGCGAGGCCGCTCGCTGTGGGCACGGGGCAGCGGGTGTACCAGAGGGTGTCGAGGGCGGTGTCGGCTACAGCGGTCATCTGGTGCTCCTAAGTGGTTGTGGGGGAAGCGGTGCGGCCGACGCCGAGCTCGGCCAGGAAGGCGGCGCGGTAGCGGAGGGACTCGGGGTCGGTGCGGTCGCGGGGACGGGCGAGGTCGATGTCGACGTCCACCGCGAACCGGCCCTCGTTGAGGATCAGCACCCGGTCGGCCAGGCGCACGGCCTCGTCGACGTCGTGCGTGACCAGCAGCACCGCGGGCCGGTGCCGAGCCACCAGGTCGCCGACCAGGTCCTGCATCTGCAGCCGGGTCAGGGCGTCGAGCGCGGCGAACGGCTCGTCGAGCAGCAACAGCTCCGGCTCCCGGACCAGCGCCCTGGCCAGCGCGACACGCTGGGCCTCGCCGCCGGACAGCGTCGCCGGCCACTGCCGTGCCTTGCTCTCCAGGTTCACCTCGGCCAGCGAGCGGGCCGCGCGGTCCCGGTTCTGTGCGGTTCGGCGCTGCCCGACGGTGACGTTGGCCAGCACCCGCTTGGACGGGATCAGCCGCGGCTCCTGGTAGACGGTGGTGCGCTGACCCGGCACCAGGATCTTTCCCGCGTCGGGCTTTTCGAGTCCGGTGAGCAGCCGCAGCAGCGTCGTCTTGCCGGTGCCGCTCGGCCCGAGCAGCACCACGAACTCGCCGCGGTGGATCTCCAGGTCGACGCCGTCGAGCACGGTCTTGTCGCCGAAGGCCTTGGTCAGGCCCCTCAGCGAGACCGCGACGGGCTCGCCCGCGCGCCGGTCGCGGGCCGCGGTCGCGGTGCGCTCCCGCACCGCCAGCGGGGGCAGCGCGGTGTCGGGGGCGCTCATCGGACCGCCACCTGTCCCCGCCAGGGCATCGCGAACTTCTCGATGACCCGGACGATGCCGTCGAAGATCAGGCCGAGCACCGCGTAGAGCACCACGCACAGCACCATGTAGTCGGTGCGGTTGTACTCCTGCGCCAGCGTCACCAGGTAGCCGATGCCCTCCCTTGTACCGACCTGCTCGGCGGCGATGAGACCGGTGATGCTGATGGACAAGCAGATTCGCAGCGCGATCAGCACCCCCGGCAACGCGGCGGGCAGGATCGCGCCGAACACCAGCCGCCATCCCCTCAGCCCGAAGCTCTGCGCGGCCTCGACCATCTTGCGGTCCACGTTGCGGACACCGAGATAGGTGTAGGCGTACATCGGGCCGACGGTGGCCACCGCGATGAGCAGCACCTTGAAGGTCTCGTCGATGCCGAACCAGGCGATGAACAGCGGCACCAGCGCCAGGAACGGGATGGCCCGGTTGATCTGCATCGTGGAGTCGATGAGTTCCTCACCGAGGCTGGACAGCCCGGAGAGCACGCCGAGCGCCAGGCCGAGCAGGACACCGAAGAACACCCCGACCGCGGCCCGCTTGAAGGAGGCGATGGAGAAGTCGACCAGCTGCCCGGTCTGGTAGAGCTCGGTGAAGGCGCTCCACACCTTCGGCGGTCCGGCGAGGATCTCCTCGGGGATCGCGCCGGTGGCCGAGCCGATCCACCAGGCCGCGACGATCAGCGCGGGCACCAGGAAGCGCAACGGGATGGACACCCACGCCGGCCGGGTGCGGCCGGCGCGGTACCGCGGCTCCTCTAGTTCCAGGGTGGTGGGCCTGGAATCCTGTGCCTCCCGCGTCCTCGGCGGGGTCAGCAGCGCCATGTCAGTTGCCGGACTTCGTCGGGGCCGACTGGACCTGGGCGGAGTCGTTCACCTTGGACTGCAGCGGGTAGAAGACGTCCTTGGCGGTCAGCGCGCGGGTGGTCACCCCGTTCTGGAAGAACAGATCGGCCACCTCCTGCAGGTCCGACTCGTCGGCGGGGGTCGGGTAGTGCGGGACCGAGGCCCGGCGGCCGAGGTCGAGTGCGCGCTCCAGGCGCTCCCCGGACAGCGCCCGCGGGCCCGCCTTCTCGAAGACGTTCTGGTAGTCCTCCGGGTTGCTGCGCTGACGCTCGGTGAGCGCCTGCAGGGTCTCGAGGTACTTCGCCGCGACGTCGGGGCGCTCCTCGAGGACAGCGGTGCGGAAGGCGACGATCGTGTTGTCCTTGGAGTCGATGCTCGCCTCGGTGGCGATCTCGACGACGCCGTCGCGGGCCTTGGCCTCCTGGTACGGGTCGTTGAACGACGCCCACGCGTCCACCTGGCCGGTGGAGAAGGCCGACGCCGCGTCGGAGGGCTGCAGCGGCACCCGCTCGACCTGGTCGAACGGGATGTTGGCCCGGCGCAACGCCTTCAGGGTGATGTATTCGCCCTTGCCTGCGGGATTCACCGCGATGCGCTTGCCGACGAGGTCCTTGACCTCCTTCACCCCCGAGCCAGGGGACGCGATGATGCCGCTCTGATCCTGGTCGACCGGGTCCGCGACGGCGATGATCCGCACCGCGACGTCCTTGGACAGCGCACCGACCACCGGGCTGTACGCACCGCCGGAGACGTCGAGCTGGCCGGCGTTGAACAGCTTGAGGTTCGCGCTGAACGCGGGAGGCGCCTTGACCCACTCGATCTTCGCGCCGAGCGGGGCCAGCGCCTCGTCGAACGAGCCGTCGCGCTTGCCGACCGCGAGCGGTCCGGCGTTACCCGGATCGGTCACCTTGAGCACGAAGGTGGGCTCGGCGGAGCCGGCCGCGTCGGCGGGGCCGTCGGAGTCCGACCCGCAGGCGGCAACCAGGGCGACGACGGGGAGAAGCGCGAGCGCGAGGCGCGCTCGGGGAAGTCGGCGGTTGCGGGACATCGGGGGGCTCCTGTTCGAGAGGCTGGTCGATCTACGCCTCAAAAACTAGGCCGACTAAACCCCACCGACTAGGTATAGTTTTCCGCTGATTGGAAAGGTTGACAGATCGTGGATCACGCGGTCGTGCGTTCGGCCGCACGGTGCGCATCCCACAGCCGCGCGTACCGCCCACCGCTCGCCACGAGATCGGCGTGCGTGCCGGATTCGACGATCCGGCCCTGCTCCATCACCACGATCCGGTCCGCCCGCGACGCCGTCCGCAACCGGTGCGCGATGAGCAGCGTCGTCCGCCCGTGGGCCAGCAGCTCCAGCGACCGCTGCACCGCCCGCTCCGAGGCCAGATCGATGTTCGAGGTGGCCTCGTCGAGGACCAGCATCGACGGGTCGATCAGCTCGGCGCGGGCCAGGCAGACCAGCTGCCGCTGCCCCGCGGACAACGACCGCGCCCCCGCGGTGATCGGCGTCCGGTAGCCGAGCGGCAGCGCCGCGATCCCGTCGTGCGCCCCGACCGCGCGGGCCGCCCGTTCGACGTCCAGCGCGGTGGCGTCCGGCCTGCCGAGCGCGATGTTCGAGGCCACCGTGCCCGCGAACAGGAACGGCTCCTGCGGCACGTAGCCGACCCGAGAGCGGTAGTCGCGCAGGTCGACCCCGTCCAGCGGGTGCCCGTCCACGACGATCGACCCACCGGTCGGGTCGTAGAACCGCAGCGCCAGCTTCGCGAACGTGGACTTGCCCGCCCCGGTCGTACCGACCAGCGCCACCGTCTCGCCAGGCGCGATCGTCAGGTCCACCCCGCGCACGGCCGCCACCCCGCCCGGATAGCCGAACCGGACGCCCTCGAAGCGCAGCTCCCCGCGCAGCCCGGCGAGCCGGGATGGCGCCGCAGGCTCGGCGACGGAGGGCTGCGCGCGCAGGAACTCACCGATCCGGCGCAGCGACACCCGGGCCTGGATCCACTGGTCCAGCACGATCGAGAGCTGCTGCATGGGCGCGAAGAACTGGTCCACGTACAGCAACGCGGCCACCAGCACACCGGTGGTCAGGGTGCCCGCGCCGAGCAGCTGCGCGCCGAGGACCAGCACGATCGCCTTTGCGGCGGTGGCCAGCAGGTTCATGAACGGGAAGAACACCGAGATGTAGAGCATCGACCGGCGGCGGGCGTCCCGGTAGTCCCGCGAGCCCGTCGCGAACGAGCGCTGAATGCGATCCTCGCGGCCGTGCGCCTGGGTGACCCGGATCCCGGTCAGGTGCTCGGCGAGCTCGGCGGCCAGCGCGGACACACGCGACCGGGTCTCCAGGTAGGCGGAGCGCGAGCCCCGCACGAACACCAGCACCGACGCCACGAGCACCGGCAGCAGCACCAGCACAGCGCAGGCCAGCCGCCAGTCCACCGCCAGCAGCACCACGAGCACCCCGACGCAGGTGGTCAGGCTCACCAGCGAGGTCACCAGGCCCTGCTGCAGGAGCTGGTTCAGCGCCTCGATGTCGGTGGTCAGCCGGGTCAGAGTGCGACCCGACGCGGTGCGCTCGTAGTAGTCGAGCGAGAGCCGCTGCAGGTGCGCGAACACCCGTAGCCGCAGCCCGTACAGGATCCGTTCGGCGGTGCGGGTGGTCTGGAACTGCATGATCCAGGCGTTTCCCCAGGCCAGCAGCTGAACCACCAGGTAGCCGGCGCAGGCCGCGGTCAGCGCCGCTGCCGACCCGGCCGAGACGCCGTCGTCGAGCCCGAACCGGAAGATCAACGGCCCCACCAGCGCGGCGCCCGCGTCGATCGCGACGAGCAGCGCGCACACCGCCAGTGCGGCCGCGAACGGGGCGAGCAGCCGGCCGAAGGTGAACGGTCTGCGGTCCTCGGCCTGCGCCGGGTCCGGCTCGTCCCGCAGGTCGGGCAGGGCGCGGACGGCGTCGAGCAACGCGGGCGGGGCCGAGTCCAGCTGGCGCCCGCTGCCACCGTCCGCGAGCCCGATCCGCGCGGCGAGGAGCAGGTCGTCGGCGCCCGCACGGTCCTCGTCGAATTCCGGCCAGGCCGCCGGGTCCACGGCGGAAACCCGCTCGGCGACGGCCGAGGCCATCTCGGACTCGGGTCCGAGCATCAGCTCACGGAACAGCGCCGAGCCGGCGATCAGCGCGGCCCGGTCGCCGTCCGCGACGACCACGCCGCGGTCGAGGACGACCACACGGTCCGCGAGGTCCACCGTCGACGGCCGGTGCGCGATCAGGATGGTGGTGCGGCCCGCCATCAGCGTCTGCAGGCTGGCGTAGATGTCGAATTCGGTTCCGGTGTCTACGGCGGAGGTCGCGTCGTCGAGGATCAGCACCTTCGGGTCCGCGAGAAACGCCCTGGCCAGCGCGATCCGTTGCCGCTGACCCCCGGACAGGCTCAGCCCCCGCTCGCCCGCCGCGGTGTCGTAGCCCTCGGGCAGTGCGGTGACGAACTCGTGCGCGCACGCGGCCCGCGCCGCCGCGACGACCTCCTCGTCGGAGGCGTCTGGCCGGGCGAAGGCGATGTTGTCGCGGATGGTGCCGGAGAACAGGTAGCTGTCGTCGAACACCAGGGTCACCGCCGCGCGCACCGAGCGCAGCCGGACCTCACGCAGGTCGCTGCCGCCGATCGCCACCGTCCCGGCGTCTGGGTCGTAGAACCGTCCGAGCAGCATCGCGAGCGCGGTCTTCCCTGAGCCGGACGGGCCGACCAGCGCCACCCGCTCGCCCGGCTCGATCCGGAGGCTGACGCCGCTGAGCACCGGGTCGGCTCCGTACCCGAAGCCGACGTCGCGCAGCTCCACCGCCCCGACCGGCGTCGCCAGGTCGGGGGCGCCAGGCACCTCGGCGAGGGCGGGCCGCGTGTCCAGCAGGTCGAACACCCGCTGCGCCCCTGCCCTGGCCTGCTGGGCGGTCGCGATCATGCCTGCCATCAGCCGGATCGGGACGATCAGCTGGATCAGGTACGAGGCGAAGGCGAGGAACACACCGACCGTGATCTGGCCGTGCAGGGCCAGCGCACCGCCGATCGCGAGCACCGCGAGCTGACCGAACATCGGGACGGCGGCCATCGCCGCGCCGCCGGCCGCCGCGATCCGGGCGGTCCGCAGCCGGGAACGCAGCAGGGCATGGGCGCGGGCCGCGAACCGATCCTGCTGGGCCCGTTCCTGCGCGAACGCCTTCACCACGCGGACCCCGGCGATGTTCTCCTCGGCCGTGCTGGCGACCTGCCCGGCCAGGAGCTGGTCGCTGAAGGAGGCCGGGAACAGCCGCGAACGCAGCCGGTGTGTGAGATAGCCGAGCACCGGCACACACACCGCGAGCACCGCGAACAGTGCGGGTGAGAGCCAGAACATCACGACCAGCGCGACCACCAGCAGGCTGACGTTCGCCGCCAGCAACGGCACCTGGGACAGGAACACCTGCACCAGGTTCAGGTCGGACGTCGCGCGGGACAGCACGTCGCCCGCGGCGATCGTGTCGTGCCTACGGGCATCGAGCAGGTGCACGTGGCGGTGCAGGTGCACGCGGAGGTCGTGCTCGACATCCACCGCGACGCTGCTGCCCAGGTACCGGCGGACCGCGTGCGCGACGAACGCGACCAGCCCGACCGCGACGAGCACGGTCACCCACGGCGTCAGCATGCGGCTGGACCCGATGATCGCGTCGTCGACGATCACCTGCTGCAGCAGCGGGATCAGCGCGAGGATCCCCTGCCCGGCCACCGCGAGCCCGAGCGACCACCAGATCGTCGCGCGGTACGGCCGCAGGTACGGATGCAGCCGCCGCAGCCAGCCCTGGTTCTCGGTCATCGATGCCACACCTCCCGGCACCCGGCCGTCGCGGCGCCGCCTCCTCGGCGCCCCAGCGGGTACACCTTTCCAAATAATGGAAATGCACAGTAGCAACCGCACGCTTCGGTTGTGTTAGCGTCGCGACGTGGAGACCCCCTCAGCGACACAGTCTGTGCAGACCGTCGCACGTGCCCTGTCCGTGCTCGGCTGCTTCCGCGGCGGCGACGAGCTCGGGGTGTCCGAGGTGGCCCGTCGGCAGGGGCTCGCGGTCAGCACCACACACCGCCTGCTCACCGCCCTCGTCGACGCCGGCTTCCTGGACAAGGACGCGGAGTCGAGCCGGTACCGCCTGGGCGGCGCGCTGGCGGAGTACGGCCAGATCGCCTACCGGCAGCACCGCATCTATCTCGCCGAGCCGCACCTCGAGCAGCTCGCCACCACCACCGGCGCGAGCGCGTCGATCGCGACGCGATACGGCAACGACGCAGTGCTGCTCGGCACCAGCCGGTGGCGGGAGGCCGACGGGCACCAGCTCCAGGGTGTCCGGCTGCCGCTGCACGCCAGCGCCCTCGGCAAGGCGCTGCTGGCCTGGTCCCAGGTCACCGACGACGAGCTGGGCCGACTGCCCTACGAAACGGGCACGGCGCGTTCGGTACCCGGCCCGGAGGAGCTGGGCAAGGAACTGGCGCTGACCCGCGAACGGGGCTACGCCTTCAACGACGAGGAGCTGGCGCCCGGCTACCGGACGATCGGCGTCCCGATCGTCGGGGACGACGGGCTCGCCCGGTTCGCACTGGGCCTACGCGGGCCGACCGAACTGATGATCCCCGAGCGGGTGCCCTTCTTCGTCGAACTGGCCAAGGTCACCGCCCGCGAGATCGCCGCCGTCATGCACTGACGCGGCGACGGATCAGCAGAGGGCGTTGCTGAGCAGGGCGAGGGTGTCGACCTCCTGCGGCGGCGCCTGGGTGACGGTGATCGCCGCGGCCCGGCCGTCCTCGGTCGCGCCGGAGAGCGTGTGGAATCCCGGGATGTCGCCGGAGTGCCCCCAGAAGACCTTGCCGCACGACAGTGTCGCCGTCATCAACCCGAGCCCGTAGGACATGCCGGGCTGCTCCATCGGGACCGTGCTGGTCATCGCGTCCCAGGACTTCTCCGAGGTGAGCCGGCCCTCGACGAGCGCACGCAGGAAGGTGGTCAGGTCCGCACCGCTCGAGACCATCGCACCCGCGGCCCACGGACCCGACGGCTCGGTCGCCGTCATCTCGACGATGGTGCCCCCGTCCGCCTCGTAGCCCGACGGGTGCCGTCCGCGGATCTGCTTCTCCCCCGTTCCCGGCAGGTAGGTGTCGGAAAGCCCGAGCGGCCCGGTGATCCGGCGCTCGAGCTCGTCCTCGACGGTGTTCCCGGTGACCTTCTCGACCAGCATCCCGTTCACGAGGTAGTTGGTGTTGGTGTATTTCATCCGCTCGCCCGCGCGGAACTGCGCGGGATGCGCCATCGCCATCGCGAGCAGATCCTGCCGGGTGAACCGTTCGCCGCTGCCGAGGTAGGTCTGCGTGATGCGTGGGTCATCGGAGTACTCGGGCAGCCCACTGGTGTGTTGCAGCAGCTGCCGGACCGTGATCGCCGCCGGGTCGACGCCCTCCGCGACCAGCGCACCGGGCAGGTAGCGATCGATGGGGGCATCGAGCTCGACCTTCCCCTCGTCGACCAGCTGCATCACGATCGCCGCCACGAATGTCTTGGTGACGCTGCCGATCCGGACCTGCGCGCCGTCCGGGATCTGCTCGGCGGTCACCCGATCGCCCACCCCGCTGCGCAGCTCAACCGTCTCGCCGGGAACGGACAGGGTGGCCACCGCGCCGCCGACGGTCGAGCGGACCAGTTCGTCCAGGTCGGCCTGCACGGCCGCACGGTTGGGAAAGCTGTTGACCACCACGGGATCCGAGGTGTCCGAGCATCCGGCTAGCAGGAGGACCGAGATACCGACCGCGACCGCAGCAGACTTCATACCCCGACCCTATGGTGCGAGAACCGTTCTGCGCATCCGGATTTACCCTGATATCGCCGCCGTCACGCACTCAGGGGCGCGAGCGCGCCTCAGCCCCGCAGGTACGCCAGCACCGCCAACACCCGACGATGCCCGCTGTCGGAAGCGGACAGACCGAGCTTGGCGAAGATGTTGCCGATGTGCTTGCTCACCGCAGTCTCGCTGACCACGAGCCGGCCGGCGATGGTGCCGTTGTCCAGGCCCTCGGCCATCAAACCGAGCACCTCGGACTCGCGTGGGGTCAGCGAGCGGATCGGGTCGTCGGACCGCCTGCGGCTCATCAGCTGCGAGATCACCTCGGGATCCATCACCGTGCCGCCCGCCGCGACCCGGCGCAGCGCGTCGGTGAACTCGGCGACCCGGCCGACGCGTTCCTTGAGCAGGTACCCCATCCCGTTCGCACCCTCGGCGAGCAGCCGTCCCGCGTACCGGTCCTCCACGTACGCGGAGAGCACCAGCACCGGAAACCCCGGCCTGCGCCGCCGCGCCTCCTCCGCCGCCTTGAGTCCCTCGTTGGTGAAGGTGGGTGGCATCCGGACGTCGAGCACCGCGGCGTCCGCCGAGTCCAGCACCTCCAGGAAGGACTCGGCGTTGTCCACCGCGGCGACGACCTCGAAGCCCTCCCCTCGCAGCAACAGCGCCAAACCCTCGCGAAGGAGGGCGTCGTCCTCGGCGATCACGATCCGCACTGTGCCTCCAGTCTCATCGTGAAGTGACGGTAGCCCACGATGCGTCTCACGCGATCCCCGACCGGATCGGCAAGAAGTCCGGGCGGGCGCCACACCAACCGTACCGGAGCCGACAGTCCTCCATCGAGGATCACGCCCAATCCCAATCACCAACCGTGACAACGCTATTCATACTTCCATACACCAAATCCGGAAGGGTGTGAGCACACGCGTAAACCTACGTTTCCGTAGTAAAGAAACGTATGGCATTTCTTTACTTAATGGCCACTTGCCCGGGTTCGTTGTGTTGTACGTTTCACCGCGATCTCACCAAGTCGGTCGCCCAACTGAGAGGACGCCATGCCGTCTCGTTCAATCCGTCTCGCCACGATCGTCGGCGTCGTCGCCGGCGCCGCGGCAGTCAGCGCCCCGGCCGCCACGGCCGCGCCCGCCGCGGTCACGACCACGTCCACCTTCCAGGTGACCTGCCGGGCCGTGCCGAGCGCGTTCGCCGGCGCCACCTCCGACGGGAAGCCCGCGACGGTCACGGTGTCGGCGCCCCCGACCGTGGCACCCGGCGAGACGTTCGACGTCGAGATCGATCCGGGAATCGTGCAGATTCCGAACAGCGTGAGCGGCGCCAACGTGCAGAAGATCTCCCGCGCCAAGATCGACCTCGCCGTTCCCGCCAACGCCGAGTTCGTCGCCGCCGCCGTCGCGGATCCGGGAAACCTCACCGCGGGCGCGCCCGCATCGGTGATCCGGGTGGACGAATCCGGGAACCCGTCGGCTTCCGGCCCCATCCTCCGCCTGTCCGGCGGGAACGTGAGCATCGGAAACGGGCCGTCCGCCTCGACGAACTCCCATGCGGGCATGGCCATCAACGCACAGTCCGGCGCGAACACCGACATCGCCTTCCCGAAGGTCCGCATCACGCTGAAGGCCGGCGCCTCGGGCACCATCGAGCCCAAGGTCCGCACCGCGGGCGCAGCCGGAACGTTCGGCACCCCGGAGTCCTTCCTGACCTTCCTGCCTCAGGTCAGCCACTGGATCGGCGGCACCATCTGGGCCCCGACCTACTGCTCGCCGCGCGACGGCGAGTCCACGGCACTCAACGCGGGTGCGGGCGCACTCGCCACGATCGCCATCGGCGACACCGGCCCCGTCGACCCCGGTCCCGGCACCGAGGTGTCCGCCGCGATCGAGGGCCCCACGACCGCCACCACCGGCGACAAGCTCTCCTACGCGGTGCGGGTCTCCCCCGAAACCACCAATGGCACAGTGCAGTTCAAGGCCGACGGCAAGGCAGTCGGTGACCCGCGGCCCGTGGTGCGCGGTCTCGCCCGCCTCGACCTGACCTTCAACACGGCGGGCTCGAAGTCCATCACCGCGGTCTTCACCGGCACGGACGGCAAGCAGCACACCACCGCGGCCCACACCCTCACCGTCACCGGCGGCAACACCGGGCCCGTCGATCCCGAGCCAGGGAACCCGGGCGGGGCTGGCAGCCTCGCGAACATCCTGCCCGGCCTCGACACCGGCTCGCTGAGCGGCAGCTGACCGTCCCCGACCACTGAAAGGTTCTCGATGAAGATCACCCCCGTGGCCACCGTGCTGGCCACCTCGGCGATGACGGCAGGCCTGCTCGCCGTCGCCGCGCCCGCGGCCTCGGCCGAACCCGTGACCAAGACCGTGTCCTTCGAGCACAAGTGCCGCGTGGACGGAGCGTCCGATTGGGACTTCTCCTTCTCCGACAACCTGCAGGTGACAGCACCCGAATCGGTCCGCCCCGGCGCCGAGTTCACCGTCACGCTGCACCCGGGAACCATGCGCACGTCCGACTCTGACACCGGCCGCCTCAAGTACGACCTCGCCGTCCCGCAGGGCGCCGAGCTGCTCGGGTACACCCTGGTGGCAGGCAGCTCGAGCAACCTCGTCGGCGAGAGCCCGGCGCTGCTGCGGGTCGGTGGCGACGGCAACGCGAACCCCACCGGTGGGTTCCTCCGCATCACCGGCACCGGCAACAAGACAGTCAACGACGGCCCGAGCGGCAGCGACAACAGGCCCAAGGAGGGCCTGCAGGTCAAGGCCAACACCGATTTCCGGCTCCCCGCGGTGGAACTGACGCTCCGGGCCGGTGCGGTCGAGAACGACTCGGCGACGACATCGGTCCGCGCGGGTGCGGCGGCCCCGAGCATCAAGATCACCGACACCAGCATGAGCTTCGGCGAGTCGCGCTGGGTCAACGCGGCCGGATACTGCGTCGCCACCGGCGCAGGCCGCAACGCCCTGTCCGCGACGGAGATCTTCTCGGTGAACCAGACCGAGACCGTCGTCGACGTCGCGCTCGAGGCGCTGACCGGTGAGGACGTCAAGATCAAGGCAACCGTGAACTCGAACCCCGGCGAGGGCACGATCGAGTTCTTCGACGGCGGGACGAGGATCGGCAGCACCGCGGTTGGCGCGGACGGCCATGCCGAGATGGTCTGGCCCTTCCGCGATCAGGGCGAGCACCCCATCACGGCAAAGTTCACCGGCACCAAGAGGTTCGGCGCCTCCACCTCGGACGACAAGAAGGTCACCGTGACCGTGCCCGGGGTCGTGGTGGTCGAGCCCACCGAGCCGACCGATCCCGGGACCCCGGGAGGCACCGGCAGCCTCGACTCTCTCGTGCCCGGTCTGTTCACCGGATCCGCGGGCGGGCGCTAGTCACCGCTCGTCGGTCGGGTGGGTGGATCTCCCGGCGATCCACCCACCCGATCGGCGTCGAACCCGGGGTCGCTCACGCACCGCAGGGCAGTTCCACCGCGAGCATCGTCGGCCCGCCCTCGGGGCTGGCCAGTTCCATCGTCCCCTCGAAGGCCTCGGCCCGGCGCCGGATCCCGCTCAGCCCGCCGCCCGCCCGCTCGACCGCCCCGCCGTGCCCGTCGTCGGTGATCGCGATCCGCAGCACCTCTCCTGGATCCCGGTCGGCCGTGTACAGGCGGACGGTCACCCCGCTGGCGGCGCCGTGCTTGACCACATTGGTCAGTCCCTCGGCCACCACGAAGTACGCGGCCGACTCCACCGCGACCGGCGCCCGGCGCAGCCCGCCCAGGTCCAGCACGCACGGCACCGGGCACCGGCCCGCCAGCGCCGAGACCGCACCCTCGAGCCCGAGCTCGTCGAGGATCGGCGGATAGATGTCGTGCACGATGGTGCGCAGGCCCGCGAGCGCGTCGGCGGCCGCATCCTGAGCCCGAAGCAATTGCGGCAGAGCCTGTTCCGGGTTCGTGCGCAGCGACCGTTCCGCGATGCCCAGCAGCATCACCACCCCGACGAGCCGGTTCTGGGCGCCGTCGTGCAGGTCCCGTTCGATCCGGCGGAGCTCGGCCGCGTGCGCGTCGAGGGCGGCCGCCCTGCTCGCGGTCAGCGCGCTCACCCGCTCCACCAGCCGCGACTCCCGGGTCGGCGCCAGCAGCCGCACGGCCAGCCCGCACATCCCGCGCGCCATCAGCGGGGTCAGCCACAGCGCGAGCACGACGTAGGCGACACCGACCAGCGGCATGGCCGCGGCGCCCCACCACGAGGTCACCGGGTAGAGGTTGGTCACCGGCTCGTCGGCGGGCATCAACTGCCAGTACGCGGGAATCAGCAGTGAATTGACGGCCGCGGCCGGGAGCGCGACCGCGAACAGGCCGGCGGCGGGCGCGATCAGCGCGTGCACCGCGACCCAGGCTGCGTCGCGCCGGGTCGAGGCCGCGGTCGCCAGTCGCCGCAGGTCCTCGAACGTCGGGTCCGTCGGGATCGGCAGGTATCGCTCGGACAGCACGTCGCCGGAGAACCACCCGGCCCGGCGCCGGGCCAGGCCCGTCCACCACCGCAACAGCCCCACCGCCCGGGGCGCCAGCAGCCACCCCGGCCCGAACAGGAGGAATACCACCAGCACCAGCCCGATGACCAGCAGCGCCATCGACACCATGCCCGCGACGCCCTCCGCCGCCAGGTAGCGCAGCGCACGCCACCAGCTCCGCAGCCGCCCGGTCCTCACCATGCCCCCCAGCATGCCGCACCCCGTCGGACGTGTCGGTATAGCCAGCCACACCATGAATCCGGTAGCGCGCGGGATCGTCCGACGACGCCGCCGTCCATAGCGTCGTCATCCATGAGCACACAGGTTCTGAGCCCGCCCGTCGCCGCCCTCCGACTCCAGCACGTCACCAAGAAATACGGGTCAGGCCCCGCCGCGGTGACCGCGCTCCGGGGCATCGACCTCACCCTGTCGCGCGGCGCATTCACCGCCGTGATGGGCCCGTCGGGCTCGGGCAAGAGCACCTTCCTGCACTGCGCCGCCGGACTCGACCAGCCGACCTCGGGGTCCGTGTGGCTCGGCGACACCGACATCTCCCGACTCAAGCCCAAGGCACTGACCGTGTTCCGGCGCGACCACGTCGGCTTCGTCTTCCAGGCATACAACCTGCTGCCCGCGCTCTCCGTGGAGCAGAACATCACCCTGCCGCTGCTCCTGGCGGGCCGCGGCGCCGACCCCGGCTGGCTCGATTTCGTCACCGGCGCGGTCGGCCTGGCGGATCTGCGCGGGCGCAGGCCCGCGGAACTGTCCGGCGGCCAGCAACAGCGGGTCGCGATCGCGCGCGCCCTGGTGACCCGGCCCGATGCCGTGTTCGCCGACGAGCCGACCGGCGCACTGGATTCGCGGACCGGACGGCAGGTCCTCGAACTGCTCCGCCGTACCGCCGAGGAACTCGGGCAGACCGTGGTGATGGTCACCCACGATCCGATCGCCGCCTCGTACGCCGACCGGGTGCTGTTCCTCGCCGACGGCGCCTTCGTCGGTCACCTGGACCGGCCGAGCGCCCAGCAGGTCGCCGACCACATGACCCACCTCGGGGAGTGGTGATCCGATGAGATCGCTTGCAGGCGCCAACATCCGCGCGCACCGAGGCGGGTTCGTCGGCATGTTCGTCGCGGTGCTGTTCGCCGCGATGCTCATCACCGGGCTCGGCGTCCTCATCGAGTCCGGGATCCGCGGCGGCATCGAGCCGCAGCGCTACGCGGGCGCGGACGTCATCGTCGGCGGCCTGCAGTCGCTCGTCGTCGAGGAGGGCGTCGACCAACCGTTCGCGGAGCGGGCCCCGCTGGCCGCGGGCATCGCGGACGAGCTGGAGTCGGTTCCCGGGGTGGCGCGCGCGGTCCCCGACATCAGCGTTCCGCTCACCTGGTCGGGCAGCCCGGTGCAGGCGCACGGCTGGGCCTCGGCCGCGTTGACCCCGTACGAGATCCGGGAGGGACGGGCACCGAACGGTCCCGGCGAGGTCGTGGTGGACGACGCCGAGCCGGCCCGCGTCGGCGACCGGATCTCGTTGACGCACGGCGGCATCGCCGACGACTACACCGTGGTCGGCGTCGCGGGCGCGAACCCCACCCCGGACCGGGCCACACACGTGTTTCTGTCCGACGGGCAGATCTCCTCGCTGTCGCCGCGTTCGGGCAACATCGACACCGTCGGGGTCACGGCGGCCGACGGCGTCACGGCGAGCGCGCTGGCCGAGCGGATCCGCGAACGAGTGGCCGAGGTCGAGACCTACACCGGCCGGGCCCGCGGCGACGCGGAGTTCCTCGACGCGGGCAGTGCGCGTACCGAACTGGTGATGATCGGCATCTCGTTCGCCGGGACCGCGGTGATGATCGCCATGTTCGTGGTGGCCAGCACCCTGTCGCTGTCGATCCAGCAGCGCAGGCGCGAGTTCGCACTGCTCCGCGCGGTCGGCGCGACTCCGGGTCAGATCCACCGGCTCGTCGGGCGCGAGGTGATGCTGGTCGCGGGCGTCGCCGCGGTCGCGGGCACCGTCCCCGGCCTCGTCCTCGCCGGCTATCTCCGGTCTCGCTTCGCGGCGGCCGGACTGCTGCCCGCCGACTTCGCGCTCGCCTTCAGCCCGCTGCCCGCCGTCGCGGCCGTGGCACTGAGCCTGATCACCGCCCGCGCGGCGGCTGCCGTCGCCGCGCGCAGGCCCGCCAGGATCAATCCGGTCGACGCGCTGGCGGAGGCGTCGTCGACCCCGGCCCGGCTCGGCCGCGGGCGGATGGTCACCGGACTGGTCCTCGGCGCTTCGGGCCTGGTGATCTCGCTGTTGCCCGCCGTCATCCAGGGTCAGGCGGCGCTGGCCGGCGCCGGGGGTGCCGCTGTCCTGCTGATGATCTCGGTGGGGCTGCTGGGACCGCGTCTGGTCAGCGGCGCGGTGGCCGCTCTCGGTGGGCCGCTCCGCCGGTCGGGATCGCCCGCTCTGTTCCTGGCGGCCGCGAACACCCGCGGCAACGCCCGCCGCCTGGCCGCCGCCATCACCCCGCTCGCCCTGGCGATCGCGATCGGATCGGTACAGATCTTCGTCCAGACCACCGTCGCGGCGGAGGCCGCCACCCAGTCCAGGGAGGGCGTCATCGCGGATTTCCTCGTCACCGGCACCGGGCCTGGACTGTCCCCCGCCGTCGTCGACTCGATCGGCCGGACGCCCGGCGTCGAGGCGGCGAATCCCGTTGCCCGCAGCCAGGTGTACGCCCCGCGCTTCGACGGCGAGTCCACCACCACCGAGCGGTACTCGGCGCAGGGCATCGACCCGGCCGCGACGGCTCCGACGATGGATCTCGAGGTCGAGTCCGGCAGTCTCGACGCGCTGGCCGGACCGGGCACGGTCGCGCTGAGCAGCGACGCCGCCCAGACGCTCGGCGCCGGGCTCGGGGAGATCGCCACGCTGCACCTCGGTGACGGCACCGCGGTCAGTCCCACCGTGGTCGCCACTTACGGGCGCGGACTCGGATTCGGCGACGTCACCTTCGCGAACGAGGTCGTGCGCGCCCACACCACGAGCGGCCTGGACGACAGCGTCCTGGTGCGGGCCGAGCCCGGCAGGCAGTCCGAGGTCGGCGCCGCGCTGGCCGCGGCGGGCTACACCGTCACCGACCGCGACGGGCTCGGCGCGGCAGGCGAATCCGAGCGCAGCGCGCAGTCCTGGACGAGCCTGATCGCGCTGTCGGTGCTGCTGGCCTACCTGGCGGTGGCGGTGGTGAACACCCTCGTGATGGCGACGGCGGAGCGCGGCCGGGAGTTCGCGCTGCTGCGCCTGGTCGGTTCGAGCCGCAGGCAGGTCCGCGCGATGATGCGCGCCGAGGCGGTGATGGTGGTGACGATCGCGTCGGTGGTGGGCACGCTGATCGCGTTGCCGCCGCTGGTGGGGGTCAGCCTCGGGGTCTCCGGACAGCCGATCCCCGCCGTCTCCCCCGTCACCTACGCCGCGATCATCGCCGCGACGGTGACGCTGGGCTTGCTCGCGATAGTGATACCGACCCGGGCGAGGCTCCGCGCGGACCCGGTCGCGGCCATCTCCTCCCGGGAGTAGAACAGTCGCGCCCGGCACCCGCCATGCGATGCCGGGCGCGCACGGCTCCGGTTCCACTCAGGTGGGTGCGATCGGCTGGAAGGCGCGGAGTTCGTCCTGTCCGGGCCTGACGACCCCGGCCGAGGATTCCATCACCTCGTTCCACGCGCCCGGCAGGTCACGCAACGGTTCGGAGACCACGAACCGGGTCTCCCCACTCAACTGATGGAGGACGGGGACTTCCGGGTGGAGATCCCGCAGCCTGGAGATCTCGGTCGAGAAGAACAGCGACCTCGACCGCCTCGCGGTCGAGTAGCGGAAGATCCAGGTGGATTCGCCGTCCGTCGTCGCGACGGTCATCTGGACAGAATCCTCGACTTCGTGCGCCCGGCCGACGTCCTCGGCGAGACCGACGGCCCTGGCGACGGCGTCGAACGGGTCGTCGGTGAGGCCGAAGGTCAGCGCGAGGAAGAAGAGCGTTTCGGAGTCGGTCGAACCCTCGAGATCCGGGAACAGGGCCGGATCGATCGCGGTGATCAGGTCGCGCCGGGTCTCGCGGAATCCCCCGAGGGCGCCGTTGTGCATCCACAACCAACGCCCGTGCCGGAACGGATGGCAGTTGCTGCGCTGCACCGCGGTCCCTGTCGAGGCCCGGATGTGCGCGAAGAGCAGCGGGGTGCGCACGTGGCCGGCGATCTCGCGCAGATTCGCGTCGTTCCAGGCCGGCTCGATGCTCTTGAACACCGCCGGTTCGGCGCCCTCGCCGTACCAGCCGATGCCGAAGCCGTCGCCGTTTGTGGTCGTGGCGCCGAGGCGCGAGTGCAGGCTCTGGTCGATCAGTGAGTGTTCAGGCCGGAACAGCAGGTCCTCCGCGAGGATCGGCTCTCCCGAGTAGGCCATCCACCTACACATGCATCAATTGAAGCACCAATCTCCGCCTGCCGTCTCGGCCGATTCGCGGTGGCGGGATCAGGGTGTGCGTGCCCGGGCCGGGTCCACCGCGACGGCGGCGGAAAGGAGCTCCTGCGGCCCCGAGAGTTGACGCCTGCGACGACGAATCACCTTCTCCGCCTCGATCACGACCGGGATGATCAGCGCCCAACCGATGCAGGCGAGCCACTGTCCACCCGTCAGGGACGTCGTCATGAGCAGATCCTGGAGGAAGCCGAGCTCGACCGCGAACACGGTGGCGATGATCGGAATGGAGAGGATCTTCAGCGCGCCGACCACGGGGGCGGCGAGGCCGGATTCGGGATCGCGCCTCATGACCAGGCCGCTGAGGACCGAACCGAACGACAGCACCACGAACGCCGTCGTCATCGGCACGCTCGCCTCGGTCGGACTCATCGGTCCCGGGGCGACGAGCATCGCGGCCAGGGTGACGGCGAACTGCAGGACCCCATACGCCAGCCACTGGATGAACGCCTTCCGGTGTGCGATCGGGAGTTTCGGATCCCGGGGCGGTTTGCTCATCAGGTCCGGCGGCAGCGGGTCGAGCATAATGACGGCGACCGGGAACAGGGTGATGAAGAAGTTCTGGAACAGCACCATCAGCGGGGTGAGCGCGATGCCGTCATTGATGTCGAAGACGCTCGCGACGAGGAACAACAGCACCATCGCGAACAGCTTGGCCATCTGGTAGCGGACGTACGACACGATCTTCTCGTAGATGCCGCGGCCCAACCGGATCGCGGTGACCAGCGTCCCGAAGTTGTCGTCGGTCAGCACCATCCGTCCGGCCTGCTTGGTGACCTCGCTCCCCGACCCCATCGCCACCCCGATGTCGGCCTGCTTCAGCGCGGCGGCATCGTTGACGGCGTCGCCGGTCATCGCCACGATCGCGCCGCCCCGCTGCATGATGTCGGCGAGACGCAGCTTGTCCTGCGGCGTGACGCGGCCGAAGACGTGGAGTTCCGGCAGGGCCGCCGCGAGCTCCTCGTCCGTCATGGCCTGGAGTTCGGCGCCGCCGATCGCGCCGGGGCCGAGCCCCAGCTCGGCGCCGATCGCGGATGCGGTGATCGCGTGGTCGCCGGTGATCATCCGGACGTCGATGCCCGCAGCGTGGGCGGTGCGCACGGCGTCGATCGCCTCCGGCCGGAGCGGGTCGATGATCCCCACCATGCCGACGAACGTGAGGTCCTCGACGAACGACATCGGATCCGCGGTCACCGCCGCCTCCTGGCCGTCGAGCTGCCGAGTGGCGAAGGCCAGCACGCGAAGCCCCTTCTCCGACATGGCGCGGTTGGCCGCCATCAGCTCGTCCCGAACCTCGGCCAGTGGCACCGCCTCCCCGCCGGGGACGAACGCGGTCCCGCACCTGGCCAGCACCACGTCGGGTCCACCCTTGACCAGCTCCACGAACCGTGTGCTGCCGCGGACCTGCAGATGGTGGAAGGTCGCCATGAACTTGTAGGCGGAATCGAACGGCACCTCGGCGACGCGCGGATACGTCTGCCGGGTGAGCGGGGCGTCGACGCCGATCTTGGCCGCGAGCACCACCAGTGCGGCCTCGGTCGGATCGCCGACGACCTCCCCGGAATCGGAGACGGTGGCGTCACTGTCCAGACACAGCCCGTAGGCGAGCAGGGTGAAGTCCGGAGCCGCCTCGCCCGCGGCGTGTGCGATCGTCCCGGCCTTGCCGTAGCCCTCGCCGTCCACCGTGAACCACCGGCCGTGAAAGTACAACGAGCGCACGGTCATCTGGTTCATGGTCAGGGTGCCGGTCTTGTCGGAGTTGATCACGCTCGTCGCGCCGAGGGTTTCGACGTCGTTGAGGTTCTTCACGATCGCCTTCGCCTCGGCGAGCTGGCGCGCCCCGTAGGCGAGCATCGCCTGGACGAACGTCGGCATACCGGTCGGGATGGCCGAGATGGCCATCGAAATGCCCAGCAGCAGCAGCGTCGTCAGGCTCTGCCCGCGCAGCACACCGAGGATCACGATGATCGCCACGGCCGTCCAGGCGATGACGGACAGCACCTTGGTCAGCGAGTTCAGCTCGCGCTGCAGCGGGGACTTGCTCGGCGCGACGGCCGAGAGCATCGACGCGATCAGGCCCATCTGGGTGCGCATGCCGGTCTCGGTGACCACCATGGTGGCGGTGCCCCGGGTGACCGAGGTGTTCTGGAACACCATGTTGCTACGGTCGCCGAGAGCGACGTCGGCGGTATCGAGCGTCCCAGGATCCTTCGCGATCGGTGCGCTCTCGCCGGTCAGCGCCGCTTCCTGGGTCTCGAGGGTGGCCGACCGCAACAGCCTGCCGTCGGCGGGGACGATGTCGCCCGCCTCGAGCGCGACGATGTCGCCCGGGACGAGTTCGGTCGCGTCGAGCTCGGTCAGGACCCCGCCGCGGATCACCCGGGCCTGGGGCGTCTGCATCTTCGCGAGCGCGTCCACGCTGGCGCGGGCCTTCAGTTCCTGCTGCGTGCCCAGCACGATGTTGAGCACCACGAGCGCCGCCACGACGATGGCCGTCGGCACCTCGCCGATGATCACGCTGACGGCGGCCACCGCGACCAGCATCAGATTCATCGGATCCTTCAGCTGCAGCAGTGCGATCGCCCACGTCGAGGGCTCGGGCTCGGTCGCGATCTCGTTGCCCCCGTACCTCCGCCGCCGCGCGTCGACCTCGTCGTCCGTCAGGCCCGACCGCGGGTCGGTGCCGAGTGCCTCGACGACGGTGTCCGCGTCCTTGGCGTGCCATGTTTCTCCGGATTCGGCGGTGGCGCGCTGGCGGACCTGGTTCGGTGTTGGTTCCGTTGTGGCCATGAACGCTGCTCCTCGCCGGGTACTCGGAAACGTCAGTAAGGAGTGGGGATCCAGTGCAGCGCTTGCGGCGGTACACGATAGTCACCGGGGTCCTGCCGCTTCGGCAGGGCGACCTCGGGACGCTCGAGCGGCGTGTACGGGATCTGGCTGAGCAGGTGAGTGATGATGTTGAGCCGCCCACGCTTCTTGTCGTCGTTGAGCGCGACAAACCACGGCGCCAGGCCGGAATCGGTGAACCGGAACATCTCGTCACGGGCCCGCGAGTAGTCGTACCAACGGCTGTAGGACTTCAGATCCAGCGGGGAGAGCTTCCAGAGCTTCCGTGGATCGTCGATCCGACTCTGCAGGCGCAGCGTCTGCTGCTCTTCGCTCACCTCGAGCCAGTACTTGAGCAGGATGACCCCCGACTCGACGATCACGCGCTCGACAACGGGGACGAGCTCGAGGAACGTCCGAGCCTGGTCCTCCGTGCAGAAACCCATGACCCGTTCCACACCGGCCCGGTTGTACCAGCTGCGGTCGAAGATGACGACCTCCCCGGCGGCGGGCAGATGGGGCACGTACCGCTGGAAGTACATCTGCGACTTCTCCCGCTCGGTGGGGGCAGGCAGGGCCACGACCCGGAACACTCGGGGGCTGACGCGCTCGGTGATCGCCCTGATCACCCCGCCCTTCCCGGCGGTATCGCGGCCCTCGAAGACGACGCAGACCTTCGCCCCGGTCGACCTGACCCACTCCTGCAACGCGACCAGTTCGGCGTCGAGCACCTTGAGATGGCGGCGGTATTCCTTGTTCGACATCGGCGGGGCATGCCGCGCGGCCGATGAGTCGATCAGTTCCCCGTCCTCGGCAGGCTGTCGGTCGGTCTGCTCGGAACGCTTCTTGGACTTCGCGTCCTTGGATTTGCCCACCGGGTTCTCCCTCGGCCGTCCGTGCGTGCGTGCTCGTCCAGGACCTCACCAGGTTCACCGACAGCAGGACCGCGGCACCGAAGTGCGCGGCCCTGCGATCGGACTTGTCACCGAATCATCCTGCTTTCCATCGTGTTCCGGATCAGACTGCTTGCGGCTTCCAGGTCGACACGGCCCAGATCACCACGACGTCGAGGGCGATGATCAGCACCGACCACCACGGGTAGTAGGGCAGCCACATGAAGTTGGCGATGATCGAGATCGCCGCGATCACGATCGCCGCGATCCGCGCCCATCCGGCCCCGGTGAACAGTGCGACACCGATCGCCGCCACCACCACGCCGAGCACGATGTGGATCCAGCCCCACGTGGTGAGGTCGAACTTGTAGGTGTATTCGATGCCGACGACGAAGACCTCGTTCTCGGCCACCGCGGCGATCCCCTGGAAGAGCTGGATGATGCCAACGGTCACCAGGATGACGGCCGCCCCCATCGACGTGCCCGCCGCGATTCCCTGTTCGGCCGGCGACTTCTCAGACATGACGGTCCCCTTCCTCGCAACCGATTGGTGCTATGTCTTCATTGTCCGCTTCTCACGCCGCTCACATCGCGGATTCGAGGCTCGAATCCCGCTGCACCACGGGCATCGTCCACTGTGGAATCCGTGCCCGTCTCGAGTCCTTTTCGAGTCTTGACCACGGTGGCGGGCCGGGCAGACGATGGATCGATGACCGGCGATGACGAGTTGCTTCAAGTCGAGCACGTCATCGCGCGACTGATCGCTCGCTACCCCTCCGAATCGCCTGCGGACATCGAGCACACCGTGCGGACGATCCATCAGCGCTTCGCCAACGGCAAGGTCCGCGACTTCGTGCCCCTGCTCGTCGAGAAGGCGGCCCGTCGGCAGATCGCGGACCGGGTGACCACCCAGACCGCCAGGGCCGAACGCGACGATGCCGCGTCATTCGATGGCCTTGTTTCCTAGTCGGGCGGCCCTCCCAGGTGAGATGCTGGCAAGCGTCGCTTAACGACTCGAATACCGTTCTGACCACGACCATCTTCAAGGAGAGAGGTCCTGCAGTGAACGACAACGAATTCGACGAAGTCGGGCCCATCGACTATCTCGTGGTGGAGTTCCCCGCCGACCGGCCACCGGACGGGTCGGCGCTGCCGATGCTCCGTGATCTGGTCGACAACGGCATCATTCGCGTGCTCGACCTCGTCTTCGTCCACAAGAACACCGACGGATCGCTGGCAGGAATCGCGATCGACGACCTCGGCCTGGAGGGCGGCATCGACGTGACGCTGTTCGCGGAGGCGTCGTCGGGACTGGTGAATCGAGGCGACATCGAGGAGGCAGGCGCCATCCTCGAACCGGGCTGTTCCGGGGCGATTCTCGTCTACGAGAACCTGTGGGCCGCCCCGTTCGCCGCGGCCCTGCGCCGCGGCGGCGCGCAACTGGTGGCCTCGGGCCGCATCCCCCTGCAAGGCATCATGGCGGCACTCGACTCACTCGATGCCGACAGCTGAAGACGAAGGAGCACACCATGCCTGGACTTCTCCGCGGCGTCGCGCGTACCGCCGTCGTGGCCGGGACCGCGACCGCCGTCTCCAATCGGGTTTCCCGTCGGCAGGGTCAGCGCTGGAACGCCGAACAACCCCAACAGGCTCCCCCGCAGGCCGCCCCGCCGCCGCCCGCCGCCGCACCACCCTCGGGCGGTGTCGATCGTCTCACCGCCTTGAAACAACTCGCCGAACTCAAGGATCAGGGAGTTCTCACCGAGGACGAGTTCAATGCGGAGAAGGCCAGGATCCTGGCCTCCTGACCACACCGCCACTCGAGCGAAAATCGCTCGCGCTGCCGTGGCGGGTTCGCTAGCCTCGGGACATGTCTCCTCCAGCCTGAGAGAACCCCGACATGACTGCGACGACGGCCACGGCCGCACGCCGGTACACACCCCTGGTCCTGATCAACCTCGCGACGCTGCTCTCGGCGACCGGCAACGGCATCACCATCGTCGCGTTGCCGTGGCTCGTGCTCGCACAGACCGGCCGGGCCACCGACGCCGCGATCGTCGCCGGCGCCGCCACCCTGCCGCTGCTGCTCTCGAGCCTGTTCTCCGGCACGGTGGTCGACCGGTTCGGCCGCCGCCGCACCTCGCTGGTCTCCGACTTCCTGTCCGCGGTGTCGGTGGCGCTGATCCCGGTGATGTCCGCGACCGTCGGGCTGTCGGTGGGTGGCATCGCGGCGCTCGCCGCCCTCGGCGCCGCCTTCGACCCGGCGGGCATCTCGGCCCGCGAATCCATGCTGCCTGCCGCGACGAAGAAGGCCAGGTGGTCGCTGGACCGGGTGAACAGCCTGTACGAGGCCAACTACAACGTCGCGTACCTGATCGGCCCCGGCATCGGCGGGGTGCTGATCGCCACGGTCGGCGCGGTGAACACCCTGTGGGTGACCTCCGTCTGCTTCGCGCTCTCGATCCTCACCATCGCCTTCCTCCGACTCGAGGGCGCGGGCGCCCCCGATCACGAGACCCGGCCGGAATCGATGTGGAGCGGCACGCTCGAGGGCCTGAAGTTCGTGTGGCACAACCGGTTGCTGCGCACCCTCGCGCTGGTCGACATGGCGATCGTGGCGCTGTACATGCCGGTGGAGAGCGTGCTGTTCCCGGTCTACTTCACCGAACGCGGCGAGCCCGCGCAGCTCGGCTGGGTGCTGATGGCGATGAGCATCGGCGGCGTCATCGGCGCCCTGACGTACGGCGCGCTCGCCGCCCACGTCAAGCGCAGGACCCTGATGCTGCTGGCGGTGACCGCGCTCGGCGGGTGCATGGTCGGCATGGCGTTCCTGCCTGCGCTGTGGGTCACGCTCACCCTGGCGCTGCTGGTCGGCCTGGTGTTCGGCCCCGTGGGGCCGATCGCGAACTACGCGATGCAGACCCGCAGCCCCGAGCACATGCGCGGCCGCGTCGTCGGCGTCATGACGTCAACCGCGTACGCCGCGGGTCCGCTCGGCTACCTGCTCGCAGGCCCGCTGATCGACGCGGTCGGCCTGAGAACCACGTTTTTCGCGCTGTCCATCCCGGTCCTGGTGATCGCCGCCGTCTGCTTCACGCTGCCGGCGTTGCGCGATCTGGATACACCGGTGGTCGATCCGGTCGACACTCGAACGCACTAGAGGGTGAGAGAGGAACGCCATGACGCAGTACCTGCTCAGTGTCTACCAGCCCGACGGACCGGTCCCCGCGCCGGAGATCCTGGAGGGGATCATCGAGGACATCGACGCCCTCAACCAGGAACTCAGGGCCGCGGGCGCGTTGGTGTTCGCCGGTGGCCTGCACCCGCCGGAGCAGGCGACCGTCCTGCGTCCGAAGGGCGGCGAGGTGCTCGTCGCCGACGGCCCGTTCGCGCAGGCCGAGGATCATCTCGGCGGATTCACGATCATCGAGGCGCCGGACCTCGACGCTGCGCTCGGCTGGGGCCGCAAGCTGGCGGCCGCGACCACCCTGCCCATCGAGGTCCGGCCGTTCCAGCAGGGTCCCGAGGACTGACGCGCGAGGTGGCCGCCCTCAGCACGGGAACGAGGCCGCGTCGCCGTTTCTGAGGTGCGGCCGCCAGGTCGCGGGATGAGCCGAATCGCTCACGCCCGCACCGGCGCCGGGACCCGGTCGGGTGCAGGCGCACCGATGCCGGCCGCGGAGCCGCGATCGACGCGGGTCGCGATCAGCAGCACCGCCAGGCCCGCCGCTGTGACGGCAGCGCCGATCCAGATCGGTGAGACGAACCCGAACCCGTCGGCGATCGCGAGCCCGCCGAGCCACGCGCCGAGCGCGTTGCCGACGTTGAAGGCGGCGATGTTCGCTCCCGATGCCATGGTGGGCGCGGCGGCCGCATAGTTCATGATCCGCATCTGGAAGCCCGGCACGGTCGCGAAGCCGAAGGCTCCCATCAGGATCAGGGACACGATGGTCATCGTCTTGCTCTGCGCCGTCAGCGCGAACACGATCAGCACGACGGTCAGCCCCGCGAGAAGCGTCACCAGCGACGCGGTGAGCGCCCGGTCCGCGGCCTTGCCGCCGAGGTAGTTGCCCAGGAACAGGCCTGCGCCGAACAGGATCAGCAGCCACGGCACCGTCGAGGAGGCGAACCCGCCGACCTCGGTGAGGGTGAAGGCGATGTAGGTGAAGGCGCCGAACATGCCGCCGAAGCCGAGGACGGTGATCGCAATCGAGAACCACACCTGCGGCGAGCGGAACGCCCGCAGCTCACCGCGCAGACCCGACGAACCCGTGCCCTCGTCGTGCCCGGCCGTCGCGGGCACCAGGGCCGCGATACCGACCAACGCGACGACCCCGATGACGGTGATCGCCCAGAACGTGGAGCGCCAACCGAGCTGCTGGCCGAGCAGGGTGCCGAACGGGACGCCGAGCACGTTCGCGATGGTCAGGCCCGCGAACATCATGGCGATGGCGCCCGCCCGTTTGCCCGGCGCGACCAGGCCCGCGGCCACGACCGCGCCGATCCCGAAGAACGCGCCGTGGCAGAGCGCGGCGAGGATGCGCCCGGCCATCAGCAGTTCGTAGGTCGGGGCGAGGGCGGAGAGCAGGTTGCCCGCGATGAACAGCAGGATCAGCGCCATCAGGACCCGCTTGCGATCGAGTCGGCCGACCGCGGCGGTCAGCACGATCGCGCCGACCGCGACCGAGAGCGCGTAGCCGGAGATCAGGTGGCCCGCGGCCGACTCGGAGACCCCGAAATCCGCGGCGACCTCGGGCAACAGGCCCATGATCACGAACTCGGTGAGGCCGATTCCGAAGCCGCCCATGGCCAGGGCGAGCAGTCCGAGTGGCATGTGGTGTCCTCCACGATCAATTGCGTAAGCGGATAGCTGGCGTAGGAAGTATTTGCACGCGCTCTATAAATAGTTGCACGCGCCGGTTAACCGCGCAAGCTGTATGATCGGCCGACAGGCCAAGGGAGGTACATCGTGGGGATCGCCGACGACGCCGTCGAGGTCCGGGCGCAGGGCTGGCGCACGCTCGCGGCGCTGCACGGACTGCTCGACACGGAACTCGAACGCGCGCTCCAGCGCGAACACGACCTGTCGGTGGTCGAGTACACGGTGCTCGACGCGCTGAGCCGTCAGGACGACTGGCACATGCGGATGTCGCAGCTGGCCCGGGCGGCCGCACTGAGCAGCAGCGCGACCACCCGGCTGGTGAACCGGCTCGAGAGCCGGGGACTACTGGCCAGGTACCTGTGCCAGGACGACCGTCGGGGCATCTACACCGAGGTCACCGAGGCGGGCCGGGCGCTGCTGGAACGCGCACGGCCCACCCACGACGCGAAGCTGCGCGAGGCGCTCGACGAAGCCTGCGCGATACCGGAACTCGCGCCACTCGTGGCGGCGCTGCACACAGTGGGCGCCGCACAGGGCTGACCCACGCGGGTGTGCGTCAGCGTGAGACGACCAGCAGGAAGCCGCCGCCGCCTGGCTCGATCTTGGTGTCCAGCGTCAGCTCGGGCGCGAGCCGGGAGAGCCGGTCCAGCAGCCAGGCCGACGCGTCCTCGGCATCGGACTTCGAGGGGCACCGCGCGACGGCGACCCGTCCTGGCTTGCGGGTGAGCTGCTCGACCACCCCGATGATCGGCGCCGGATCGATCACGAACAGCGCTTCCGACCACGGCACCACCGGCTTGATCGCGCCCTTCTTGGTGTTGCAGGCGCGGTGCGCGAGCCGCTCCGGGCCGCCCTTGCCCTTCTTGGCGGTGTTGATGCTGTCGATGCTCGGACCGCGCGGGTCGTTCACCGACATGTTCGGGTCGACGGGTTCGTCGCACAACCAGCAGCGCCACGATTCCCGTTCGCCGACCTCATCCAGCTTGCTCATGTGTACGACGCTACAGAGCGCCGGTCCCGGTCACCGGAACCCCATCACCTTGTC
The DNA here is from genome assembly GCF_053607505.1 of Rhodococcus sp. NPDC055112. Taxonomy (NCBI): domain Bacteria; kingdom Bacillati; phylum Actinomycetota; class Actinomycetes; order Mycobacteriales; family Nocardiaceae; genus Rhodococcus; species Rhodococcus sp. NPDC055112. Next base: position 6,756 of record NZ_JBSGTR010000060.1, on the reverse strand, counting down.
GCCCCACGCGGCCCGCAACTCCCGGTCCGGATCGCTCGCCAGGGTGTCGGACTTGTCGATGAGCAGCGTCGCCCTGGTGTCCTCGCGATACGGCGCCCAGTGCTTGGAGCCGTCGAGCGCAGCGGGCACGCCGTGCTGCGCGAACGCCAGCCACCGGCGCTGCACCCGGCCGGAGACCTCGAGCGCGGCCTTGCGCCCGCCGAGCCAGAAGGTCGGGTCGTGGTTGAGGGTGCCGAAATTGCCGAACACATAGGGCAGTTCGGTGGCGTGTCCGGCGCCGACCCGGGCCGCCCACAACATCGGGGTGGCGTGGTCGAACCGATACACCCAGGTGGGCGAGTGCTTGCTGTGCGCGTCCGCGATCCACAGGCACGGCATCCGGAAGGCCGCGTCCCGCGACACCGCGAGGGCACCGCTCGTCTTCGACCAGTCCGGGTAGGCCGAGATGATCTCCGCGACGCGGATCGCGGGCAGCTTCGGGTGGTCGGCGGCGATCGCGGTGAACATCTGGTTCACGGTGTCCGCGGTGACGGGCATGATCGGCGACCTCGTCAGCCGGAAGATCGACGCCTCGTCCTTGTTGGTGCCGATGATCAGCGGGATGCGGTGCGCGAAACCCTTCTGGAACGCGGCAACCGGATACCGCGGCACCAGCTCGCCGTCGACGACGGGGGCCATCGACAGCGTGCCAGGCACCGAGGTCGTCACCTCGTCGAGCAGCACGTCACCGGCCGCGGTCAGCTTCTCAATCGGCAGCTCGCACAGCCGGCCGGCCTCCTCCTCGCTCACCCCGACGATCTCGAGGAAGCGCCTGGCCACCGTCGCGGCCCGCTCGGCGCCGTAAACCGACGTGGCGGGCGCACTTTGCACGATGGCCTTGTGGAAGAGACCCTCCGCCCGCGGCGAGGTCATCAGCGTCGTGATCGACCCCGCGCCCGAGGACTCCCCGAACGCGGTGACGTTGTCCGGGTCCCCACCGAAGGCGGCGATGCAGTCACGCACCCATTCGAACGCGGCGATCATGTCGCGGAGCCCGATGTTGGTCTCGAACGGATGCTCGCCGGTCGAGAAGGTCGACAGGTCGAGGAACCCGAGCACCCCGGTCCGGTAGTTGACCGTGACCACCACGACGTCGCCCAGCTCGGCGAGCCGCCTGCCGTCGTACACGCTCTGCGACGACGAGCCGACGCAGTACGCGCCGCCGTGGATCCAGACCATCACCGGGCGCGGCGTTCCGTCCGGACGGGGGGCCCACACGTTCAGCGAGAGGCAGTCCTCGTCCGCCACCGAACCGGGCTCCATCGGCACCTGCACCGTCTTGGCCTGCGGGGCGATGGGGCCGAAGTCCCGGCAGTCGCGCTCGCCCGGCCACGGGGTCGGCGCCACCGCGGACCGGAATCGCCGGGCGGCGCCGGCGGTGGCGTACGGGATGCCCTTCCATGCGAACACCGTGCCCGTCGCGTAGCCGCGCGCGTCGCCGTCGCGGGCGGACACGGTCAGCGTCTCGGCCGGGGTCGCGGTCACATCCAGTTCGGTGGGCACGGCAGCCTCCTCGCAGCGGGATCCCAGCCAACGTACCAACAAGGCGCGACAACCTGCGGGAACCGGCGGCGGTACCGAGAGGCACACCACACCCAGCACGAAGCCGCTCCCGTTGATCGGGAAGAACGACTGCGCCGTAGACGGCGGTGATCTGTGATGGAGCCATGCCATCACAAGCCGCATTCACCCCTGGCGCCATGCTGGCGGGACGGCGCGCGGTTGTCACCGGCGGCGCGGCGGGTATCGGCGCCGCGGTCGCGCGGTCGTTCGCGGCACACGGCGCCCACGTCCTGGTCGCGGACCTCGATCCGGTCCCCGACCGCGGATTCGACCCGGCCGCTGGCGGATCGATCGAGTCCATCGAGGCCGACGTCCGCACGGCCCCGGTACCCGCGGCCCTGCTCGAGCACCGGCCGGACATCCTGGTGAACAACGTCGGCCACTACCTGCGCCCGCCTCGCCCGTTCGCCGAGAACGAGCCCGACCTGTGGGAGCAACTGCACGAGGTCAACCTCGGTCACGTACTGCGGCTCACGCACGCCCTGCTGCCCGGCATGGCCGAGCGCGGCGGCGGATCGGTCGTCAACCTCACCTCCGTCGAGGCACACCGCTCGATGCCCGGGCACACCGTCTACTCGGCCTACAAGGCCGCGCTGATGCAGTTCACCCGCTCGCTCGCCGCCGAGGTCGGCCCGGCGGGGATCCGGGTCAACGCCATCGCCCCCGATCTCATCGAGTCGGTGCAGGTGCCCTACGCCGAGCTGGTGCCCGAGGAGCAGGCGCCGCTGTGGCCTACGTGGTCACCGTTGGGCGGCCCAGGGCAGCCGGAGGACGTGGCGGGCGCCGCCCTGTTCCTGGCGTCGGACCTGTCCCGCTTCGTCACCGGCGGGACCATCCACGTCGACGGCGGCACGCACGGCGCGGGCGGCTGGGTGCCGCGCGCATCCGGCGGCTGGACCAACCGTCCCCTCAATCCCTGAGTTCCGAAGGATCACCATGCCAACGCTCAGTCTCAACGTTCCGAACTTCGGGAACCTGCTCGCCGCAGACGATTTCGGGCACCTGCTGAAGGTCTGCCGTGCCGCGGACACCGCCGGGGTGGATCGACTGATCCTCACCGACCACGTCGTGATGGGTCCGGACACCTCCGCCTACTCGTGGGGCGCCTTCCCGACCGACCCCGACGCGCCGTGGCTGGAACCGATGACGGTGCTCGCGCTGGTGGCCGGGCAGACCGAACGGATCCGGCTCGGCACCGGGATCGTGATCGCCGCGCTGCGTGGCGGGGCGGTCCTGGCGAAGACGGCCGCGACGCTGGACCTGCTGTCCGGCGGCCGGGTCGACCTGGGCGTCGGGACCGGCTGGCAAGCAAAGGAATACGAGGCGGTCGGGCTGGACTTCGCCAAGCGTGGACCACTGCTCGACGACACCCTTGCCGTCTGCCGGGCGCTGTGGGAGGGCGCTCCCGCCGCGGTCACCCGCCCCGGCATCACCTTCGACGATGCCTACTGCTCGCCCCGACCCGCGAGCGGTCGACGCATCCCGATCTGGGTGTCCGGCACCCTGTCGAAGGCGGTGGTCCGCCGCCTGACCACCTGGGGCGACGGCTGGATCCCCATCATGGGCGCCACCGACGACGACCTCGGCGCGGGAATCACGCAGCTGCGCAGCGCTTTCGCCGACGCGGGCCGCGACCCGGCCGAGCTCCAGGTTCGTGGACGGTTGACCGTCGAACGGAGGAACAGCGGCGCGGTCGATCTGCCCGCCACCGTCGCGAACGCGGCGGCGCAGGCGCGGCTCGGGGTCACCGACGTGAGCGTCGCCCTGCAGGCCCTCGACGCCGATCCCGACGCGGCCACGGCCGTCCTGCCCGAACTGGTCGCGGCGTTCCGCGCGGAGTTCGCCTAGAGGCGCGGGCCTTTTGGCGGGCTTGGCCGCGTCGAACCACGCGACCAGCGGCACGTGCGGATGTCACCGGCTAGAGGTGTACCGCCGTGCGGACAAGGTCGGCGACGGCTCGGGATCTGCTGTGTGGTGGCCAGGCGATGACGGTCGTGACGGCCGGTGCGTCCGGCACGGGCACGATGGCGTGATCGCCGCGTAGCTGTGCTCGGAGCGATTCGGGCATGAGCGCGCAGGCGCGGCCGAGCGTGATCAGCTGGGTCAATTGGGTATGGTCGCGAACCTTTGGGCCGGGGCCGTCGGGATAACTCCCATCCCGTCGAGGCCAGCGTGGCAGGGGCAGGTCCGTCAGGGCGTTGACCTCGGCCATCGACATGTGGGGTCGGTTGGCGAGGGGGTGCCCCGCAGGCAGGACCACGATCTGGCATTCGGTGTGCAGGTCTTCGGTGTCGAATCCGGCCGTCGTGTCGTAGGGCCGCTGGAGCAGAGCAACGTCGGCACGCCCGTCGCGTAGCAGGCCTTCCGGTTCGCCGGGACCGCAGAGCATCACCTCGACTCCGACAGCGGAGGGGTCGGCGGCGTAGGCGCCCAACAGCTTCGACAACAGTTCCCTGGAGGCTCCCGCCTTGGTGGCCAGCACGACGCCGGCCCGGTCGGTGGCGGCGCGGCGGGTGCGGCGCTCGGCGGCCTCGACCGCTTCGAGGGCGAGCCGGGCCTCCTGCAGAAGCACCGACCCGGCATTGGTCAAAGTGATTGCGCGAGTGGTGCGGTGCAGCAGGACGACCCCGAGCCGCCGTTCGAGCTGCTGGATGGCTCGCGATAGTGGTGGTTGCGCGATCGAGAGCCGTTGTGCCGCCCGTCCGAAGTGCAACTCCTCGGCGACGGCGACGAAGTATCGCATCTCCCGCGTCTCCACCAGGGAATGGTATCTGGCGATGACCACGACCAATACCCGTGCGGTATCGCCGCCCACCTGATCGGTCTTGGACGCTGCACCCGGAATCGCGACAGGATCGGCGGTGTGAGTGAACAGACGATTGCGCTGGTGACCGGCGCGAACAAGGGAATCGGATACGAGATCGCCACTGGCCTGGGCGCGCTCGGCTGGCGAATCGGTGTGGGCGCGCGCGATCGGCGACGCCGCGACACCGCGGTGGAGAAGCTGCGCGCGGCCGGGACCGATGCGTTCGGTGTGCCGCTCGACGTGACCGACGACGCAAGTGTGGCCGCGGCGGCCGAGTTGATCGCCGACCGTGCCGGAGGGCTCGATGTTCTGGTCAACAATGCCGCGATCACCGGCGGTATGCCGCAGACAGCGACCACGGTCGATCCCGCGACCGTGCGAATCGTCGTGGAAACCAACGTGATCGGGGTCATCCGGGTGACCAACGCGATGCTGCCGATGCTGCGCGCCTCGGCATCACCGCGAATCGTCAACATGTCCAGCAGCGTCGGCTCGCTCGCACTGCAAACCACACCCGGCATCGACATGGGCCCGGTTCCCGCCGCCTACTTGTCCTCGAAGACCTTCCTCAACGCCCTCACCATCCAGTACGTCAAGGAACTGGGCGATACCAACGTCTTGATCAACTCCGGCTGCCCCGGTTTCACCGCCACCGACCTCAACGGTTTTCGCGGCGTCCGTACACCGCAACAGGGTGCGGCCGTCGCGATTCGCCTCGCGACCCTGCCCGACGACGGCCCGACCGGCGGATTCTTCGACGACGCGGGAACGGTGCCCTGGTGACGGACACAGCGGCCCACGCCTCGTCAGAGATCACATCACGCGACACTGGGCATCCAGACTCGCCCGCATGGCACCACCTCCACCCGCACCACCTACCCAGATAGGCAACCAATGGTTGCGCGATGCCGAACGGTCGGCTAGCGTAATGCGCAACCAAACGTTGCATATTGAGGAAGGTGCAGAACATGGAGTTCGGCAGCATCGAACGAGAGATCTACGTCGACGCCTCCCCCGAGGTGGCCTTCGAGGTGGTCAGCAGCCCCGAGCACATCTCGGAGTGGTGGACCGACCACACCGAGATCGAAGCGACTCCCGGCGCGGTCGGTGAACTCGTCTGGGGCGACAGGGCCAAGGTCGTCCCGATCAAGGTGGTGAACGCCGAGCCGCCCCGTTTGTTCTCGTTCCGCTGGTGCTACCCAGAGGGCAAGGTCGTCGACTCCGCCGACTCGCTGCTGATCACCTTCGAGCTCATCCCGTCCGGCACTGGCACCAAGATCCGGTTCACCGAGACCGGGTTCCGGGAGATGGGCTGGGAGGCCGCGAAGTTGGAGGAGCAGTACCGCGACCACAGCGCCGGTTGGGACCGATTCGTGCCCCGGCTCGGGGAATACCTCGCGCGGTTGGTGGCCACCCCGTGAGCACCGCCGTCGACGACGACCTGTGGTCCGCGGTCGGGGATCCGACCCGTCGGCGGATGCTCGACCTGCTCCTGGCGGCAGGCGACGGCACGGCCACCAGCCTCAGCGAGCAGCTACCCGTGACACGGCAGGCCATCGCGAAACATCTCGGCGTGCTCGACCGGGTCGGCCTGGTGCATGCCACGCCTGCCGGGCGAGAGAGGAGGTACCGGGTGGACGAGGCGCAACTCGCTCGCGCGGTCGCGCAGTTGTCCTCGGTCGGGGCGGCGTGGGACGCCAGGCTCCAGCGGATCAAGCGCATCGCCGAGGCGATTCAGCGCACGAAAGACCAACGCGACACACAGCACTGATTTCACGCAGGTCATTCGAAACCCAACACTGGAAAGAGGGACCGAAAATGGTGGACATCCTGCACAGGGTCGGTATCAAGTCATCGACGGCCGAGGTCTACGCGGCCTTGACCACAGCCGAGGGGCTCGCCGCCTGGTGGACGACCGACACCACGGGCGACGGCAACGTCGTCGGCGGTGTGCTCCGATTTCGTTTCGGGGCAGGCGGATTCGACATGAAGGTCGACGAGCTGGTTCCCGACAAGCGCGTGCAGTGGGAGGTGATCGACGGGCCCGAGGAGTGGGTCGGCACGCGCGTGGTCTGGGACCTCGATCAGGTCGACGACTACACCATCGTTCTCTTCGATCACCAGGGTTGGAAGGAGCCGGTGGAGTTCATGTACCACTGCAGCACCAAGTGGGCGCTCTTCCTGATGAGCCTGAAGTCGCTGATCGAAACCGGGACGGGTGCGCCGGATCCCCACGACGTCAAGATCGACAACTGGAACTGATCGACCCACCTGGGGCACCGGCGCCACGTCTCGCCGAGTGTGCACCTGCCGGGGCATCGCCCGAGAGCGACCGCCGGCAGGTGCAC
>NZ_JBSGTR010000059.1:0-38255 GCF_053607505.1 Rhodococcus sp. NPDC055112 | reverse complement strand
GGGGTGGCTGCACACCTACAATCACCATCGGCAACACTCCGCCATCGGCAGGAACGTTCCCTTCAGCCGTTTGACTAACGTCCCTGGGCAGTACAACTAGACCAGCAGCTTGGCCCGCAACATGTTCACCGCGTTCTGATCCAGCCCGAGCCCGTCGCGCACGTAGCGGTCGAAGCTGCCGTACAGCCGGTTGACCTGATCGAACGCGGCGTCGAGCCAGGACTGTTCGACGGCGTCGCTGCGGCCGAGGAAGGTGTTGCTTGCCAGGAAGTCCGCGTTCACCGTGGCGCGGGGGACACCGAGGATCGTCAGCAGCGCGGCGGTCGCCCAGCCGGTCCGGTCCTTGCCCGCGCTGCAGTGGTAGACGACCGCGCCGGTCTTGTGCAGCGCGATCGCGGTGAGCAGGTCGCGGAAGGCGGCGTCGGAGCCCTGGAAGCTGACCATGAACGGGTAGCCGATGCTCTGACCGATGTCGGAGGAGCCCTTGACGGCCGCGTCGATGATGGCCCGCCCCAGGGTGATCGGCACGAACTCGTGGAATCCGAGCCCGTTGTTCAGGCTGACCACATCCGCGACCTTGTACTCGACGCCTGCGGGTAGGCGGTCCGGCTCGTCCTTGCGCTCCATCGCGTTGCGCAGGTCGACGTCGAGGGTGACGTTGGCCGCGGTGAGCTTCGCCTGGTCGGAGTCGGTGAGCTTGCTCAGCCTGTTCGACCGGTACACCAGGTCCTCGCGCACCCGGCGCCCGTCAGCGGTCAGGTAGCCGCCGATGTCGCGGAAGTTCTTGGCGCCCTCGAGCTGGATGTCGGGAGCTGCGGGCTGGGCCGAGGCGGCCGCCGGGACCAGCAGACCGGGCGAGAGCACGACCGTCGCCGCCAGCAGTGAACCGATCAATCGTGCCCGAACTCCGCGTGTCATCCCTGCCAGCCCCTCGCGATTGCGCACCCGGTCGTCCCGCCGGGATCCGAGGGGAGGCTACGACAGATGGACGACCGCCACCGGAGTTCGGTCGGAATCCTTCTGCGTCAGCCCAGAACCGGGACCCCGGCCGTGTCGGCCAGCCAGGTCTGGGCGAGCCGGTCGAGCGTGCCGTCGGCGTAGAGGGCGTCGACCGCCGCCGAGGCGCATGCCGTCATCGGGCTGTTCTTCTCGAGCACAAGGCCGAAGAACTCGGTGACCGTGTTGGGTCGCGGGAACTGGCCGATCAGTGTGCTGTTCGGCAGATCTGTTGCGGTGATCTGGAATCCGGTCGGGATGTCGACGACCAGCGCGTCGATGGTGCCCGCCGCCAGTGCGGCCTTCGCCTCGTCGTTGGTGGCGAACTCGACGGGCGGCTGCGACGGCCGGATCGTCCCGGTGATCGAGGCCAGGCTGGTGGAGCCGCTCTGCGCGCCGAGGCGGAACGGGGCGAGCCCGTCGAGGGAATCGATCGACGCGGCCGGGGTGCCCTCCATCGCGACGACGGACTGCGCCACCGCGTAGTACGGCGACGAGAAGTCGACGGCATCGCGCCGGTCGCCCACGATGGTGACCTGGTTGATGTCGAAGTCGAAGTTCTTCTCGCCTGGTGCGATCGCGTCGCCCCACGGGACCCGGATGAACTCGACCTGATCCGGTCGGTACCCGAGCTTCTCGGACACCGAGCGGGCGACCGCGCCCTCGAAGCCCTTGCCGTTCGACGGGTCGTTGCCGACGATCCAGGGCTCGTAGCCCGGTGAATCGGTGGCGACGGTGAGTACGCCCTCGGCCACGGTGGCCCCGCTGCCCGGGCCGCAGTTACCGACCGCCGCGGTGGTGGGCAATTTGGTGTACGCCTCGGGAATCGAGGTCGGCCCCGCCTCGGACTCGGTCCCGGCGGAACACCCGCCGAGGATCAGCGCGGACACCGCGGCGAGGGAAACGAGGAGGGCGGGGCGATGGCCGATTCTGGACACCCGGTCATAGTGCCCAGTAACGGAAGTCAGAGCAATAGGAACGGTTGGTATGTCAGCTTCCGACGGTCAGCAGGTGGAAGGTGGTCTTCCCCGCGATGCCGAAGTTGTCGTCCGCCACCAGCACCAGGGTGCGGGTGCCGTCCGGCCGGGTCGGCCCCCAGGTGATGCCCTCGATGCACTCCGGGTTCACGCCTGCCGCGGCGAAGTCGAAGACCAACTCCTTGCGCATCTTCCGTTCGGTGCCGTCGAGGGCGGCCTTGCCCGCGACGTTCTCGGCACCGCGGATGCTGGTCCGATACAGCTTCACCGAGAATCCACCTGCCGCCGAGACGTTGCGCTCCACGGTGAGATAGTCGGAGTCGTCGATCGCCAGGATGTCACCGATCCCGTTCACCGACGACACGGGATTGAACGCCTCGCCTGGCGCGAGGCGGACGGGGTCGACCTCGTAGACGAACTCGCCGAGGCCGGCTCCGGTGGCCCGGTCCAGACGCAGGACGCGGGACGCGCTGGCCACCTGATCCGAGATGGCAGGGCCGTCCTGGGCCAGGGCGTTCTCGCTCGCCGCGGTGATTGTGGTGCCTGCACGGTCGACGGTCATGGCCTCGAAGCCGAGGTTGTCCCGGAATCCGGACGGTGGGGCGGCTTTCGGGGCGTATGCCTCGGGGAGCGCGTAGTCCCGCACGAACCCGCCGTCGCGGGCGGTCTCACGGATGAAGCCGGGCAGACCGATTCGAGCGGAGCCCTCGCTGGTGTAGAGGAGGGTGTCGGAGCCGGGGACAAAGCGGATCGACTCGGTGTCCGCGGTCTTGGGGGCGAAGGGAGCCTGATTCGTGTCGAGCAGGGCGGCCTGGGCCGTGAAGTCGGCCGTGGTCAGCCTGCCTGCCTGATCGAGAGGCAGGCGCAGTGAGTAATAGCGGACCGGGCCCTGCTCGCCGCGGTTGTCGCTGATGGCGACGTACTCGCCGCGCTGCGCGTCGTAGTCGATGCCCGACAGTCCGCCGATCGGGAACCCGTCGAACGGGGTGCCGGTGGGCACCGTCAGCGAGTTGACGTACGTCAGCTCCAGGTGGCCGTTCCCGGACCCGCTGGAACCGGTGGATCCGAAGTCCGGGAGGGCGTTTGCCCCCGGTGCGGCGCACAGGACGAGGGCCGCGGACACGGCGACGGTGCCGACGAGGTGAACTCGCCTTCGGGTGGAGCGCATCACCTGACTGGTTGCCTGCACGAAAGACCCACTCTCGAATCAGTTTTCGACGCCGGAACGGCGCGCGATCCCTGAGCACCGTAGGTAGGCGCCGAGAGTGATGCGTCCTGGGTCTCCCGCTGGGTGGGACTGATCAGCAGTGCGTGGGAGCCGGCTCCCCGCGGAAGCGTGCCTCGACGTAGTTCCAGGCGTCGCCGAAGCCGGCAGCGGCGGTGGTCATGTGCTCGGCGATGTCGTACGGCACGAACGTCAGGGGTGCTCCGGCCGCGCAATACCGGTGCGCGACATCGGCTACCGCGTCGTAGGGGGTCAGCCCGTCGTACATGCCGTGCCAGATGTAGATGGGCACGGTCGGGATCGTCGGATAGTAGCGGAGGCTGTTCTCGCGTAGGACGCTGAGCGCCTCCGGACTTCCCAGCAGGCTGGTCGAGGCGGCGAGCTGTTCCGCGTTGCGGAACACGCCGTGGAAGAGCAGGAATCGCCGGCACTCGTTGGTCACCCAGTCGCGGAACCACAGGCCCGTCGGGTTCAGCTGCGCCGAGACCGGCAGCCGCTCGGGATACTCGCGCTCGAGTCCCATGGCCGCGGCGAAGGCGAGGCCGAAGCCCGGATGTGGGTTGAGGCCGAGGCCCTGCACCATTTCCCAGAGGTCCGCCGGGATACCGCCCGCGGCAACCCCGGCGAGCTTCAGCTCCGGTGCGTAGGTCGGTTGCAGCGCCGCCGCCCACGCACTCGCCATGCCGCCGCCGGAGTACCCGGCCAGGGCGACCGGGCTGTTCGCGAGGCCGAGCTCGGCCACCTTCTGCACGGCGCGAACGCTGTCGAGCGTGATCAGGCCGCCGAGTTTGGCGGCACCGTAGGCGCCGGTCGGCCCGATGTGATCGGGCACCGACACCGCCCAACCGCGGTTGATCGGCAGGTACATGCCGGGGGCGTCCTGCAGCTCGCCGTTGAACAGCGCCCGCGACGGGTTGCACTTGGTGCCCAGCGAATTGATGATCGCCTGGTAGGAGACCAGCGGCGGGTTCTTGATGCCGTGGGGCAGGAACACCGTGGTCATACCGAGGATGGGTTTGCCGGTGGAGTTCGTCGACCGGAACGCGACCTGCCAGCCGTCGCTGTTCGCGTACAGCGAGGCGTCGATGGGGCGGACCCGGACCACGTCGCCAGGACGCAGATTCGCGAGGTCCGGCGGGGCCAGATAGAACGGGTCCGGATCGGGCGTGGGGTAGAGGGGGCCGGCCGGTATCGCGGTGGCGGGCAGGGCCAGTCCCACCAACAGGAGCAGGACACCGAACGTTGTTGTCAAAAAGCGGAGGCGCTGACGCATACTCCGAGCTCCCTTGCATCGGTCCAATGCAGTGACGGTCGAACGCTGTGACGGTCGTTTCCCGGGTGGACGCGTAACACGCTAACCCAAGGTGCCCCTGCGGGCAGCGCGTAGCGGCGAAAAAACCCGTCCTGATCACCTTGTCTGCCGTCCAGGTGGTAACCAGTCGGGTGGTCGGTTTCGGGGTCCATCCGGGTGCATCGGCGATATATTCATAGATGGGGGTCGCCTGAAAGGAGACCCGTGACGCAATTCGACAGGACCGTCGAGGTTGCGCTCGAGCCCGACGCGGCATTCGAGCTGATCAGCCGTCCGGAACGGCTGCGACGATGGCTGACCCTGGCCGCGAGGTCCGATCTGCGCCAGGGCGGGCGGTACCGGTGGACGGTGGTGCCCGGCCACTCCGCCTCCGGCACGTTCGAAGAGGTCGTGCCCGGTCAACGACTCAAGCTCCGGTGGTGGTGGGAGGACAGCGACGACCTGCCTCCCGGCACCTCCACGGTCGCGATGACCCTGACCCCGCACGACGGTTCGACGAAGGTCCGGCTGGTCCACGACGGCCTGTCCGATGCACAGGCGCCCAGCCACGCCGAGGTGTGGAACCACTACCTGGACCGGCTGGTCGTGGCCGGTCAGAGCGGCGACGCTGGACCCGATGACTGGGCGGTCGCCCTCGAACCCAGTGACGAACTCACCGGTGCCGAATCCACACTGGTGGTGTTGCAGGAGGTGCTGCGCGGTGTCACCGCGGACGATCTGAAGCGCCGGACGCCGTGTCGCGACTTCACGGTCGCCGCACTGGCCGAGCACCTGCTCGGGTCGATCGCGAGCCTCGGGTCGGCTGGCGGCGCGACGATGCCGGCTGCCGCCGCGGACGAGGAGGTGGAGGTGCGGGTCGCCGACGCCGCCGCGGCGGCTACCGAGGCCTGGCACCGCCGCGGTCTCCACGGCACCGTGTCGCCGGGCTCGACCCCGATGCCCGCCACCATGGCGGTGAGCATTCTGTCGATCGAATTCTTGGTGCACGCATGGGATTTCGCGGTTGCCACGGGGCAACGGCTGGAGGTGCCCGACCAGCTCGCGAGCTATGTGCTCGGACTGGCGAACACGGTCATCGGGCCGCCGCAACGGGAGAGTGGGGACTTCGGGGACCCGGTGCCCGTCGAGGAAGGTGCGGGGGCGATCGAGCGGCTCATCGCGTTCACGGGTCGGCGTCCGCCGACCTGATCGGGCGTCACCGGCGGGCCGCGATGGTGCCCTCGGCAGGATTCGAACCTGCGACCTACCCTTTAGGAGAGGGTTGCTCTATCCCCTGAGCTACGAGGGCCTCCGGCCCGCAGAGCACCTGCGGGCCGTATTGCACGGTTGGAGTGTAGCGGGTTCGGGTTGATACCTAGCCGTTCGCCCGGCCGACGACCCGGCGGCGGAGCAGTTCGAGGCCGGCCACGATCGCCGCCGCCATCAGTACGTGCATCAGGATCAGCGCGGTCTTCGTGATGCCGTCTGTGTCGGCCATCGCGGCGAGCGCGATGGTGAGCAGGGGCAGCGCCGCTCCGACCACCTGGCCGAGCCGGATCACGGCGGACCAGCGCAGGGACAGCAGCGCGACCAGTCCCATGCCGATCGCGGTCGGCACCGCCGAGATCGTCACGATGCCGCCTGCGGGGATCGGGTTGACGGTGCCCTTGTCGAGGACCTCCAGTGACCCGCCGGCGATCAGTGCGACCAGGTAGATCGCCAGATTGCCCACCACGGTCGCTGCAGTCCCGGCGAGGACCGACTGCCACCGCCCAAGGCTGAGGGTCGTCGAGTCGGGGGATGTGGTCGGACGCAGGATGGTGGACATGGCGCGCTCCTCGAGTGCGGGCTCGTGCCGCGCGGGTTCGCGCTGCATGAAGAGCGTGCAACCTCAACCATTATTGAGGTCAATGCGAATCCGGCAAGGAATTACTCGCCGCTTTCCGCGGTTGTCCAAAGAATGAGCACTACCGAATCCATTGTTGCGAATGCGTTCGGAGGGCCGGAGGTCCTTGCGGTGATCGAGGAGGAGCTGCCCGCTCTCGCTCCGGGGCAGGTCCTCGTCGAACTGCGTGCGATCGGCGTCAACCCCATCGATTACAAGCTCTACAGCGGCGCGCTCGGTGCCAACGAGTCCAGGCTGCCGCTGCATCTGGGCTCCGAGGGTTCGGGCGTGGTGCTCGACGTAGGAACGGGCGCGGTCGGGCCCGCCGGTCCGATCTCGGTCGGTGACGAGGTGATCGCCTATCCGGGCGAGGGCGCATACACCCGGCGGCTGGTGCTTCCCTCGGACTACGTGTTCCCACGTCCCAAGGAGCTGTCCTGGGAGCAGTCAGCCGGCCTGATGGTGGCCGGGACCACCGCGGCGGAGGCGATCGTCGTGACCGGCGTCGCGGACGGCGAGACCCTGCTGATCCACGGCGCCGCGGGTGGCGTCGGCTCGCTCGCCGTGCAGTTGGCGGTGGCCAAGGGCGTCACGGTGATCGGAACCGCGGCGGAGTCCAACCACGAGTTCCTGAGGGGTCTCGGGGCGATCCCCGTTGTCTACGGAGACGGGCTGGAATCCCGGGTGCGCACGCTGGCCCCGAAGGGTGTCGACGCCGCCTTTGACACCGCGGGAACGGATGAGGCGGTGGACGTTTCGCTCGCTCTGGTCGCCGACCGCAAGCGCATCGTCACCATAGTCTCGTTCGGCAGGGCCCAGCAGGATGGCTTCGTCGCGATCGGCGCGGGTAATCCGGACACGCCAAGGATCCGAAAGGCCGCGCGTCTCGACCTGGTCGAGGCGGCCGCCGTCGGAAAGCTCGATGTCGTTGTGGCCAAGACCTTTCCGCTGACGGAGGCCGCCCGCGCGCACACCGAGCTCCAGCGACCGCATCCACACGGCAAGTTCATCCTGATCCCCTGAGGGCGAGGTGCCCCGGGGCCAGGCTCGAGGTCCACTCAGGTTTGGAGGTTCGCCGTGAGCACACAATCCGAGGAGTGTGCCGAGCGCTTGCGATCCGTACTCGGCCAGCAGGTGCATCTGCCGGATTCGGACGGCTACCGGCGCGCGTTGGCCGGCGTGTTCTTCCCCGATGCCGCGCGTCGACGCCCCTCGTGCGTGGTGCAGCCCGCCGCGGTCGGCGACGTGTCGGCGGCCATGCGGATCGCCCGGCAGGCGGGCTGTCGGGTCACCGTTCGCGGCGGCGGCCTGAGCTCGAACTGTGTGGCCGACGGCGCGGTGATGCTGGACATGTCCGCGCGGCTGAACGGCGCGCGGCCCGACGATGACCGGGTTGTCGTGGAGGGCGGCGCGACCGTCGGCGCGATGCTCGACGCCTTGGCGCCCAGCGGTCGGGTGGTGCCGGTCGGCATCGTCGGGCACGCCGGTTTCGGTCTCGTCACCCGCGGCGGCGTCGGCTACCTGACACGAAGCGTCGGTCTCACACTCGACCACATGCTCGAGGCGACGGTGGTGCTGCCGTCGGGAGAAACGGTGCGACTGTCCGACGCGAGTTCCGGCGACGAGGCCGATCTGTGGTGGGCAGTGCGCGGCTGTGGACCCGCGGTCGGGGTGGTGACGTCCGCCGTCCTGCGTACCCACGAGATGGGCGGGGTGTGGGTCGAGCGAGCGGTCGTCGGACTCGATGCGCTCGGCACGTATTTCTCTGTCGCACCGGAACTTCCGCGCACGACCACTATGGGAGCGGTGCTCGGGGTGAGCGGTCTGTCGGCGGATCCGGTGCTGTTGATCTACACCGTGTGCGCGAGCACCGATGCAACGTCGATCGACCGGGCCCGGGCGGCGACGTCCGCGGTCGTCGGCGGATCGAGCGTGGGGTCGCTCTACCGAACCGAGATGTCGGGTCGGTACCTTCGCGGGCTCCCGGAGTTCGCGATCCCGGGGGCAGACGGCGCCGAACCGGAACCGGTCCGGCTCCCGGGGCCGGAGGGTCCACGGGGCTCGTTCTACGGCAAGTCGGTGTTCGCGGGACCGACCCTCGATTCCGGTGTCGCCGAGGCGCTGGCCGAGCGGATCCGGCTGGCGCCGACGCCGGAGTGCCGGATCGACTTCCAGCACACCGGTGGTGCACTCGCCGACGTGGACGACAGGGCGACGGCGTTCTGGGGCAGGGGCGGTGAGTGGAACATCCCGCTCAACGCGATCTGGTCCGGCGGCGAGGACGAGGCCTGCACGGACTGGGCGCGCGAGACGGTCGCCGCGCTCGCCCCGCACACCATCGGCGTGTACAGCGTGGAGGTGCGGCCCGGATTCCCGGAGACCGCCGCCGAGGTCGAGGCGGCCTATGGCGGGAACCTCGACCGGTTGCGGTCGGTCCGGCGCCGTCACGATCCGGCTGCCGTGCTCGCCGAGTATCCGCTGTAGCAACAGTCGCCAACCGCCTGTCGGCCGGGTCCCGGGGGAGTAGATTGGCAGGCGGTGCTTGCCGAACACTCACAGTGGAGGCGTAATCCCCATGACACCAGACGAACTCATGACAGAGGCCTGTCGCCTTGCGAAGGAATCGGTCGTCAACAACTGGGGCGGGCCCTTCGGCGCGGTCATCGCCCGCGACGGCGAGATCGTGGCCCGTGGGCAGAACCGGGTTCTGCTGACCGGAGACCTCACCGCGCACGCCGAGATCGAGACGATCCGCAAGGCCGTCCAGGTTCTCAACCCCGAGGCGCCGAGCATTCCACAGGACCGTCAGAACGAGTCGACGTTGCGGCTGGTCCCGCGGCCCGAGGGCTCGGCCGACAGCCTCCCCGAGCGCGCCAAGATGTTGATGGGCATGGAGATCTACATCAGCGGAGCGCCATGCCCGATGTGCATGAGCGCGATCTACTGGGCGCGGCTCGATGCCGTGCACTTCGCCAGTGACCTCGCGGCCACGAGCAGCATCGGGTTCGACGACGCCTTCCAGTACGAGGACTTCACCAGGCCCTTGACCGACCGCCGCATCAAGGTCGAGCAGTTCCGCCCCGACCTCGGCGCGGAGGCGTACGCGACCTGGACCGAGAAACAAGACAGGCACCCGTACTGACATGGCGGCGCCGGATGCCGCTGCGTCACGACCGACACCGGCGACAGTGGTCATCACCCATCGACTTCGTCCGGGTCGCGAGCCCGCATTCCGGCGCTGGCAGGACGAGGTGGACACGGCGTCGTCGTCGTTCGCCGGATTCCTCGGAACCAATGTCGCCCGGTCGCCGGGCTCCGAGTCGGAGTGGACCGTCGTCTACCGGTTCGATGGCGCCGACAACCTGAAGCTCTGGCTGGGCAGCGAGACACGGCGAGCGTTGATGGTTCGGGCAGGGGAGTTCTTCGAGGAATCGCCCTCCCAGTACGTGCTGATCGACGAGGGCCGCGACGAGGCGGTGACAGTCGCCGTGTCGCATCCGCCCGTGCCGGGCCGGGAGTCGGAATTCCTTGCCTGGCAGCAGCGAGTCATCGAGGCGGAGAAGGCGTTTCCCGGGTTTCGCGGATCGGAGTTGCATCGCCCGGTGCCGGGGATCCAGGAGGATTGGATCATCCTGTTCACCTTCGACTCGTCGGACAACCTCGAGCGGTGGCTGTCGTCGTCGGAGCGGGCGGCGCTGCTCGCGGAGGGCAGGGAGTTCCGGGGCTTCACGGTCAAGCGGATCGCGAATCCGTACGGGTCGTGGTTCCCGGCGGGCGGGCCCGGCGCAGCGCAGGCGGCCTCGTGGAAGACGGCCCTGTCCGTGCTCGTGGGGTTGTATCCGACGGTGGTGATCCTCACCGTCGCCATCGCCGAGATCTGGCCTGGCGCGCCGCTCTGGCTCAGCCTGCTGATCGGCAACATCGCGTCGGTATGCCTCCTGACCTGGGTCGTGATGCCGGTCGTGACCAGGGTGCTGCACTTCTGGCTGGAACCGGAGCGCAGCGAGCAGGGCATCGATGTGCGCGGCGCGGTGATCTCGGTGGGGGTGCTGACGGTGTTCGCGGCGGCCTTCTGGCTCGTCACGACGGTGCTGTGGACGCTGCCCTAGCCTTCCGGATTGTGCGGGTCAGGAGCGGCCGCACGATCGGCTCCACGATGCCGCCTGCGCGCACGAGCACCCGGGTGAGCGGGTCGATCGCGATGTGGTGGCGGCCCTTGTCGATACCGGTGATCACGGCCGCCGCCACCACGTCCGCGGAGACCGGGGTGATCGCGCCCGACACCGCCACGGTCTCCGCCGGTTTACGGGTGTTCTCCACCACGAAGCCAGGGGTGTCGGTGTCCGGGGGATACAGCACGGCGACCGTGACACCCGCGGGCCCGACCTCGTAGCGCAGGCAGTGCGCGAGCTGGTGCACCGCGGCCTTGGTCGGCCCGTAGCCGCTGTATCCGACGACGCCGATCATGCCCGCCGTGGAACTGGTCAGCACGAGGTGGCCGCGCCCACGGGAGACCATCCCGGGCAGCACCGCGCGCGCGGCGTGCACCGCGCCCAGGTAGTTCAGTCGCATCTGCGACTCGAATTCCTCGATGGGTACCTCGAGGAAGCGCCCCGGCAACGCGGTTCCGGCGCAGGCGACGAGGGCGTCGCACGGGCCGGAGCGTGTCTCGAGCCGCTCGACGGCCCGCCGCACCGCCGCCGGATCGGTGACGTCGGCGCAGGCCCAGGCCGCGCCGATCGGCTCCGCGGTGGCCCGGAGCAGCTCCTCGCCGCGGGCGATGATCGACACCGAGGCGCCCCTGGCCCTCGCGGCACGGGCGACGGCGGCGCCGATGCCCTGCGAGCCTCCCGTCACGATGACGTGTGAACGCTGCCAGTCGAACGGGATTCTCTTGGTCACCGCGCGATCGTAGGACTTCGGTCACAAATGGTGGTCGGTTCTGTCATTCGGTTTCGGGGTGGCACTGCGTAGTGTGCGAGGAGATATTCACATCGAGTCGATTAGAGGTGTCCGGGTGCGAGTCGGAATGCAGATCACCTACAGCGGCGGGTTCGCCGAGACCGTCGCGGAGGTCGCCGACCTCGAGCGCGCCGGCCTCGACATCGCGTTCATCGCGGAGGCGTACTCCTATGACGCGGTCAGCCAGCTCGGCTTCCTCGCGGCGAAGACATCGACGATCGAGCTGGCGTCGGGCATCTTCCAGATCTACACCCGGACGCCGTCGCTGATGGCGATGACCGCCGCGGGTCTCGACTTCGTCTCCGACGGCCGGTTCGTGCTCGGTCTCGGTGCATCCGGACCGCAGGTCATCGAGGGCTTCCACGGCGTGCCGTACACCGCCCCGCTCGGCCGCACCCGCGAGATCGTCGACATCTGCCGTCAGGTGTGGAGGCGCGAGAAGGTCCAGTACGACGGCAAGTACTACCAGATCCCGCTGCCCGCGGATAAGGGCACCGGACTCGGTAAGCCGCTCAAGCTGATCAACCACCCCGTGCGCGATCGCATCCCGATCGTCATCGCCGCGCTCGGCCCGAAGAACGTCGCGCTGACCGCCGAGATCGCCGAGGGCTGGCAGCCGATCTTCTTCGATCCCGAGCGCGCGAACGACGTGTGGGGCGAGTCCCTCGCACAGGGCAAGGCCAAGCGCGACCCCAGCCTGGGCGAGCTGCAGATCTACGCGGGCCCCGCGCTGGCGATCGGCGACGACGTAGACCACCTGCTGGAGTGGGTCAAGCCGAGCCTGGCGCTGTACATCGGCGGCATGGGCGCCAAGGGCAAGAACTTCTACAACGACCTGGCCTGCCGCTACGGCTACGAGAAGGAAGCCGCCACGATCCAGGAGCTGTACCTGTCCGGCAAGAAGGCGGAGGCCGTCGCCGCCGTGCCGGACGAGCTCGTGCGCGCCATCTCCCTCATCGGCCCCGCCGGCTACGTCAAGGAGCGGGTAGCGGCGTTCGCCGAGGCGGGCGTCACCACGCTGACCGTGAGCCCGCTCGCGGGCGATTCCGCCGGCCGCGTCGCGCTGATCGACCAGTTCCGCAAGCTCGTCGACTGACCGTCGAGTGTGCACGTCCCGTCGCCGCCCCTGGGGCGACGCGACGGGAGGTGCACACTCGACGCGCCTGCGCGGCCGGCCGCCTGTGCCTATTGTCGGGACATGCGCCCCATGATGGTCGCGACCGTCCGTTCGGAGTGGGTGCGGGCGTGGCGGTGGCCCGCACAGGTGCCGATGACGGTGCTGGGTAATGCGGCGCTCGTCTGTGTCGCCTGGTTCGTCATCCCGCGCAGCTGGCTGTTCGACTTCACCGGCGCGTGGGGCCTCCCGATCGCGCTGGCCGGGTGGATGTACGCGGACGTGTCCGCGACCAACGTGCTGGGACAGGACCCGGCCGACGCGCTGACCGTGCTGTCCGATGGTGCCGCGCTCGAACGGCTGCTGCGGGCCAAGACCATCGTGCTGTGGCTGATGGTGGCACCGGCCTGCACGGCGGTCGCCCTCATCCTCGGGGTCCTCGAGCACGACCTGACGCTGGCCGTGTTGATGACGGTCGGGCTGTGCGTGATCCCGCTCGGCCCGCTGGCGCTGTCGGGCTGGGTCGGTGTCGTCTTCCCCTATCACCAGCGTTCCCTGCGTTGGCGGTGGGCGAACCGGCGCCGGTTCCGGTCGGTCGTGGCGCGCTGGCTGATCCTGGTGGTGCTGCCGTACGGGGTGTTCCCGGCCGCGATCGTGGTGGTCCTCGCGGTGCCCCTGCTGATGTTCCACCTGCTGCCCCCGTTCGACGTCGGGGCGGTGCTGACCGCGGACGGGCGGGTCGGGTTCGTGGTGTCGGCGAGTGTGGTGTCGGTGTTCGCCTGGTTCGCGGCGATCCGGGGCACGGCGTTCCTGGCGGGTCGACGGGCGGGCCGCCTGACCGACTACCTCGGCGACGCCGAGCGGGGCTGAGACCGGCTCCACTCGGGGTTTCTCGGGGTGCGAATCCGGGTGTCTTCCCGGATGTGTCGGCCAGGCCGACCGGCGAGCATCAGTGGCATGGAGAAAACACGCGTTCGGTGGCTGCGGGTTCTCGGTGGCCTGGTCGCCGCCGTCGCCATCGTGATCGGTGTCCTGGCGGGCGGTGTCGTCTACGCGTGGCAGACGGCCAGGGTGGACACCGCAGGCCAGGTGCGGTTCGACCGGCCGTTGGCGATCCCGCCACTCGCGGCGTCGACGATCGCGCCGGACGGGACCAGGGAGTTCGACCTCGAACTGCGCAGCGGCACCACCGACCTCGGGCACGGCACCGGTACCGAGACCTGGGGCGTGAACGGCTCATACCTCGGCCCGACGGTGCGCGCGGAGCGCGGCGAGCCGGTCCGGATGAACGTGCGAAACGGGCTGGACGAGGCCAGCACGCTGCACTGGCACGGCATGCACCTGCCCGCGGCCATGGACGGCGGGCCGCACCAGATGGTCGATCCCGGCACCACCTGGTCGCCGCACTGGACCGTCGATCAGCCCGCGGCCACGCTCTGGTACCACCCGCACCTGCACGGGGCGACCGCCGAGCACGTCTACCGCGGCGTCGCGGGCATGTTCCTCATCGACGACCCGGCCGGGCCGGTACTGCCGGACCGATACGGCATCGACGATGTCCCGGTTGTCGTGCAGGACAAAAAGTTCGACGGGGACCGCCTCGACGACGACGCGGCGATGTTCAGCGACACCGGGGTGCTCGGCGACGAGGTGCTCGTCAACGGCACCTCGGGGCCATACCTCGACGTCACCACCGAGCGGGTGCGGCTGCGGCTGCTCAATGCGTCCAACGCGCGGGTGTACCGGTTCGGGTTCGACACCGGCCTCGGGTTCGAGCTCATCGGCACCGACGGTGGGTTGTTGCCGAAACCCGTTGGGATGACCAGCCTTCAGCTCTCGCCCGGTGAACGAGCGGAGATCGTGGTCGCCGTTCCTGCAGGCACATCGCCGGTGTTGCGCAGCTCGCCGCCCGACCTCGGTGCCGACTTCTGGGGCGCCCGGTTCGCGGGCGGTTCGGACACCATGGACATCCTGCAACTGCGTGCGGCCGACCGTCTGGAGTCGAACGCAGTCGTCCCGAGTTCGCTTGCCGCGCAAGACGATCTGGGGGTCCCGAGCACGACCCGGCGCTTCGACCTGACCAGCCCGACGCAGATCAACGGGAAGTCGATGGACATGGGGCGGATCGACGAGGTGGTCACGGTGGGGTCGACGGAGGTCTGTGAGGTGCGCAACGTGAGCGGGGGAGTGCACAACTTTCACGTCCACGACGTGCAGTTCCAGGTTCTTGACACCGATGATCCCGCGCTGGCCGGGCCGAAGGATACCGTCTATGTGCCACCAGGGCGGACCCTGCGGCTGTTGATGCGATTCACCGACTTCTCCGATCCGTCGACCCCGTACATGTTCCACTGCCACCTGCTCCGGCACGAGGACAACGGGCTGATGGGGCAGTTCGTCGTGGTCGAACCGGGTCAGCAGCCGGTGCCACCGCCGCCGCCATCGGACGCCGCGCGCGGCCATCACTGAACATTTGCGAAACCTTCCGGGTCGAAAACGAATGAGGACCGTTCCTGACCGCGATTCGCGCAACACTCGATGGGTCGCTCAGTCAACCCGAAACGAAGGACAGGTCATGGACATCAAGCTCGAACTGGTCGCGATCCCCGTCACCGACATCGACCGCGCCAAGGAGTTCTACGTCCGGGTCGGTTTCAACGCGGACCACGACCACACGGTCAACGAGAACATCCGCTTCGTCCAGCTCACGCCGCCCGGGTCGGCCTGCTCGATCTGCATCGGCAAGGGCGTGACCGATGCCGAGCCCGGCTCGGTCGTCGGCATGCAGGTGGTGGTCAAGGACATCGAGGAAGCCGAGCGCGAGTTCAAGAGCCGCGGCATCGAGATCAGCCCGATCGACCGCCAGCCGTGGGGCAACTTCGTGTACTTCAGCGATCCCGACGGGAACAAGTGGGCGGTCCAGGAAATCGTGATCCCCTCGGCCGGGTGACCAGCGCAACAGCGATCGGTCCGCAAGAGTGACCTTCGACCCTGACAGGGCGCAGGCAAATTCAGGACAATGGTCCGGGCAGACCAATCGTGATCGTGAAGGGAGAACCATGAGCGCAGGAAAGCCCATCGTGGTGGGTGTGGACGGATCGGAATCCTCGACGGCGGCGGTGGCGTGGGCGGCACGCACCGCGGCGATGAGGAAGACGCCGCTGGTCCTCGTGTCGGTGGTGCACGTTCCTGCGTACTACTACTCCGAGCCCTACCTCGCCAGGGGCTACGGAGACGACCTCAAGAACGCCGGCCGTGCGCACCTGGACTCCGCGGCGGTGCTCGCCGCGCAGGCCGTGGACGGCCTTGCGTCGGTCGAGATCAGCACGAAGCTGCACGAGGGGCAGATCGCGGAGACGCTGCTGCAGTACTCGGACGGCGCGACCATGATCGTGCTCGGATCGCGCGGCCTCGGGGAGTTCACCGGAGCGCTGATGGGGTCGGTCACCGTCGCGGTGTCCTCGCACTCGACGGCCCCGGTCGCGGTGGTCCGCGGCCGCACGCTCGACGGTAGGCCGCCGACCGAGGGTCCCGTCGTCGTCGGGGTCGACGGCTCGGCGGTGAGTGAGGCGGCCGTCGCGGTCGCGTTCGAGGAGGCCGCGACCCGGCACGCCACGCTGGTCGCGGTGCACGTCTGGAGCGATGTGTCGGTCCAGCCCTCGCTGGGCGCGACCGCCGACGACCCGCACTGGAGCGGGATCCAGTCGTTCGAGGAGGCGGTGCTGTCCGAGCGGCTCGCCGGCTGGACCGAGCGCTATCCCGACGTCTCCGTGCAGCGGGTCGTGGCCAGGGATCGCCCGGTGCGGGTGCTCAGCGAGTACGCCGAGCGCGCCCAGGTGCTGGTGGTCGGCAGCCACGGCCGCGGCGGTTTCAAGGGCATGCTGCTCGGCTCGACCAGCAACGCGCTGATGCGCACCGCGGACTGCCCGGTGCTCATCGTCCGCCCGACGGACAAGGCCTAGCCGGAGCCGCGGGCGGTCGGGGCTTCAGCCGAAGTCCGCCAGACCGCCCGCGCGCAGCTGGGCCCACGCGTCGGCGGGGTGCACCCCGCGACGCACGGCGTCGTTCTCGATGAGCACGCCGAGCAGCACCGAGTTCATGAACGCGAGGCCCTCCGACTGGTGCTGGGTGGTCTTCGCCTCCGTCCACCGCATGATGTTGCCCCGCTTGGCCGCGGCAGCCATCTCCAGCACCGCATCGAACATCGCCGACGTCTCGCTCATCGCACGGACTCCCTCTCCTCGTCGCGGGCGGCCGCGCGCGCGAGCGCACGATCGCGGGCATCCTCGAATCGTTCCGCGTCGGCCTGCAGGCCGACGAGGAACCGCTCCAGCTGTTCGCGCTGTTCCTCGCCTTCTGCGGTGAAGTCGTTGCGCTCGAATATCTTCCAGGTGCGGAGCACGGGCATGACCACGTCGTCGAGATGCTGGCGGAGGTCGTAGATGCCGCCCTTTGCGATCAGCACCGCGTTGCGGCGGAAGCCCGGCATGCCGGATCCCGGCATCTGGAAGTTGGTCAGCACCTTGGTGATCGCCCGGATGGTCTGATCGGGAGACACGTCGAGGGCGGCCCCGCAGATGTTGCGATAGAACATCATGTGCAGGTTCTCGTCGGCCGCGACGCGGGCCAGCATGCGGTCCGCGATCGGGTCACCACAGGCCTTGCCGGTGTTGCGGTGCGAGACCCGGGTGGCCAGCTCCTGGAACGTCACGTACGAGACCGAGTCCAGCAGCCCGGCGTTCCCGCCGGGCGCGAAACCGTTGGTCATGTGGGTCATCCGGGCGTTCTCCAGAGCCACCGGGTCGACGCCGCGGGTGACCACCAGATAGTCCCGCATGACGATCGAGTGCTTGTTCTCCTCCGCCGTCCACCGGCCCACCCAGGTGCCCCAGGCCCCGTCGAGGGAGAAGTGCTCGGCGATCTCGCGGTGGTACGAGGGCAGGTTGTCCTCGGTGAGCAGGTTCGTGATCATCGCAGCCTTGGCGGTGTCGCTGAGACCGGATTGGTCGGGGTCCCAGTCGATGCCACCGAGCTCGGCGAAGTTCTGCCCGTCGTCCCACGGCACGTAGTCGTGCGGGTGCCAGTCCTTGGTCATCGACAGGTGTCGATGCACGTTCTCCTCGGCCACGGCCTCCAATTCGTGCAGCAATTCGAGCTCGGTCAGTTCGCGGGTCACGGTCGATCCCCATTCGCAGTGCCGGTGGTCCGCGTCAAGGATTCCCGGGGCCGGGCGGACCGGGCTAGGGCCGAAGGTCCCCGATGTGCTGGGATCGAGGCCATGAGCATGCGGATCTTCCTGGTCGACGACCACGAGATCGTTCGCCGCGGTCTGGTGGACCTGCTCGCGGGCGTCCCCGACTTCACCGTCGTCGGCGAGGCGGCCTCGGTGGGTGAGGCGCTGGTGGCGGTGCCGAAAGCGGAGGTGGACGTCGCGGTCCTCGACGTGCGGTTGCCCGATGGCAGCGGCGTCGAACTGTGTCGGGACCTGCGCTCGGCGCAGCCGGACCTGCGCTGCCTGATGCTCACCTCCTACTCGGACGACGAGGCGCTGTTCGACGCGGTGATGGCGGGTGCCTCGGGGTACCTGCTCAAGCAGATCCTCGGCACGGACCTGGTCGCGGCCATCCGGACGGTCGGCGCGGGCGGCTCCCTGATCGACGCAGGCGCCACCGCCGCAGTGCTGGGCCGGATCCGCGCGCAACGCGATCAGGGCGTTGCGGTGTCGGGGCTGTCGGAGCAGGAGCGGGCCGTGTTCGAGCTCATCGGTGAGGGGCTGACGAACCGGGAGATCGGCGGGCGCCTGTTCCTGGCCGAGAAGACGGTGAAGAACTACGTGTCCAGGATTCTCGCGAAGCTCGGCATGCAGCGCCGGACCCAGGCCGCGGTGCTGGCCACCGAGCTGCGTGGCCGGCCGGGACGGGACCGCTAGCCGGGCACGCCCATCGGCACCCGCCAGGTCAGCACGGTTCCGCCGCCGACCGCCGCGGTCACCTCACACCGCCCGGCGCACGTGGCCGCGCGACGGTCCAGGTTGGCCAGTCCGCTGCGTGGCTCGTCGCCGGATATCCCGACCCCGTCATCGGTGATCACGATCGTGAATTCTTCTGCGGCGGTGATGGATACGGCTATCGACGAGGCGCTCGCATGCCGCCGGGCGTTGCTCAGCCCCTCCCGCAGCACCGCCTCGGCGTGCGGGTGGACCGGTGCCGGGACCAGGGTGTCGATCGGTCCCGAGAACTGGACCGTCGGGGTGATCGCGGACTGCGGGGTGACCTCGCCGATCACATCGAGCAGGCGCCTGCGCAGGCTCGCGGGGGTGGCGGTGTCGCCGGTCTGCAGGTCGAAGATGGTGGTTCGGATCTCCCGCACCGTCCGGTCGAGCTGTTCGACGGATCGGGCCAGCACCTCGCCGTCGGGCGCGGGCAAGGCGATGCTCTGCAGGCTCATGCCGGTGGCGAACAGTCGCTGGATGACGTTGTCGTGCAGGTCCCTGGCGATGCGGTCGCGGTCGGCGAGCACGTCGAGCAGTCGCTGCTGACGCTGTCGGTGCGCGAACTCCAGCGCGACCGCGGCCAGGTCCGCCATCGAGGCCAGCCTGCTGAGCTCGTCGGGGTCCCAGGCGTGCGTACCCGCACCCATGGTCACCACCAGCGCGCCCTCGATGTGCTGCGGCCCCGACACGGGGAGGACCGCGGCAGGTCCCGATCCCGAGGCGGGCTCGGTGAGCTGGGCTCGGCCGGTCCGGAGTGCCTCCTCGACCGGCGGGCAGGCGAGGTCGGCCACCCCGTCGCCGCGACGGTGGTCGGTGGTGGCCGCGACGATCGCGGTGCCGGACGACGCATCGAGCAGCGTGACCGCCCCCGCCGAGGTCAGCTCGAGGACCCGCCGCACCAGCAGGTCGAGGGTCTCCGGGACGGACCCGCCGATCAGCAGGCTCGAGTTGATCGCCGCCACCGCGCGCAACCAACGTTCCCTGGTGCGGGACTCCTCGAACAGCCGCGCGTTGTCGACGGCGAGCGCGGCGGACTCGGCGAGCACCGTGAGGATCACCTCGTCCTCGTCGGTGAACTCCGGTGCGTCCCGTTTCTCGGTGAGGTAGATGCTGCCGAACGCCCGGCCCCTGACGATGATCGGGACGCCGAGGAAGCTGCTCATCGGTGGGTGGTTCGGCGGGAACCCGACCGAGGCCGCGTGCCGGTCGAGTTCGCGGATGCGAACGGGCCTGGGGTCGTCGATGAGCAGTCCGAGCAGCCCACGGCCCTCGGGCAGATGGCCCATCGTCGCGCGTTCGCCCGCGTCGATCCCCTCGTAGACGAACTCCGACAGCCCACCGCCAGGCGCTCGGACCCCGAGTGCGCCGTACCGGGCGCCGAGGAGCTGGGTGGCCGCCTGCACGATCCGCTGCAGCGTGGGGTCGAGTTCGAGCCCCGCCCCCACCACGAGGGTCGCGCGGAGCAGATCGCGCAGCTTCTCTGGCGACGTGACGACCTCGCTCAGCCGTTCGTGGACGTCGCTGAGCAGGGCATTCAGGCCGTCGGCTGGAATTTCGACCATGAGCGGCAGCGTAGTCGCTGTAACGGAAACAGACCGGTTCCGATGCTTTTGATAGCTAACCCTTCGGTAAAGGAGCCTCAATGAAGCAGCGATTCACCGTCCGCCGCCGGATTGCCGTGGCCCTCACGTCCGCAGCAGCCGCCACCGCCCTCGTCACCGGGACGGCCGCCGCCGCACCCGCCGCCCAGCCTGCCGACCTCGGCTCGGCCGCCTCCGGGCTGCGCGCCGCCGCCGCGGGCAACGCCGACGCGGAGGCCGCGATCGAGCGGCTGATCGCCTCGCCGCAGGACGTGGCGAAGGGGCTCGGCAAGCCCGTCCTCACCCTGCCGGGACAGATCTTCCCGGTGCCCGCGTACTCCGACACCGGACAGGGCGGCGAGGTCCTCGGCCAGCTCTACGGCTCGGGGGTGGCCACCAACATGAACAACGAGTTCCGCTTCGGCTTCTTCGGCGGACCGGGGAGCATCGCCGACAACCAGACGGGCGCCGAGCTGAACGTGGTCTGGTACAGCCTGGCCAACGGAACGAGCGGCATCACCCGGCTCGACCAGAACAACAAGGTCGTCCCCACCGTCATCTCCACCGCCCCGCTGAACGTCGGCAAGGGCATGGTCGTCGGCGCGGTCTACGGCTCGCTCTGGCACAAGGTCGGCCCGAAGCCGGAGGATGTCGTCAAGAGCACCATCTGGATGCCGAGCATGGGCATGGTGATGAGCTAGCAGCAGGTCCCGGGACTCTCACGGGTGTCCCACCAGTGGGTCCACCGGTCCGCGAGGGCCTCGAACTCCTCGGCGCCCCGGCCGTAGCCGCTCAGGATGATCTGGGCGCCGCCGCCGGGGCGCTGCTCGTTCTGCGGCTGGATCGCGAGGATCAGGAGCCCAGGGCCGAGGGCGTCGACGGTCAGCCCGAGCTGCTTGGGCGAGCGGAACCACACCGTGCCGCTGAGTGCGTCGCCGGTCGCGACGAGGGCGGTGTACGCGGAGCCGGGCGGACCGGTTATCCCCGCCACGCCCAGCAATTCCATCGCGGTGGCCCCCGAGGTCGGGCCGTCGAGGTACAGCGTGTGTCGTTCGGCGAGATCGTGCCGTTCCATCGCGAACTTCAGCTGTTGCAGGAAGGTCGTCCAGCCCTCGGTGACGTCCTCGTACCAGTCGTCCCACTCCGGGTGGGATCCCTTGGCGGATCGGGTGATCCGTACGACGGTGCCCTCGGAGGCGGGCCTCAGGGTGAACCGGTCACCGCCCTGGGCCGTCAGCGTCAACGTGGCGGCATCCGCGTCGGCGCCGTCGATGTAGATCTCGCGGATCTCGTCGTCGAGTCCGCCGGGACCGTCGTACTCCCAGCCGTGCCAGCGCCGGATGAGGGCGGGATCGCGCAACGCCGGCCACACGCGTTCCGGCTCGGCCGCGATGGTGGTCTCGATGACGATCTCGGGTTCGGTCATGACTTCGATTTTGCTGCATCGGGTGCGTCGGGGCCAGACCGAACCGGCAGAAGATGTTGAAGATCAAATGATTTCGTGGATCGGGATGTGCGCTCAGAACCGTCGTGTCCCACCCGATTGGTGTGCAATCGGCGAAACTCTGAAATAGGGTCGTGCCAGGCCGTCGGGTGCGTCGGCCGCCTGCCGGGGGTGTGGGCAGGCATCTAGTGAGCACATGCGTACTGAAGGAAATGTGACGACACATCGATTCAGGGGGCGTTGCCATGACCACCAGTTCTGTTCCGTCCGGAGCGCTCGTACGAGACCTGGATTCGAGGCTGGGCCGCTGAGGTGGCTGTCGTCGGCCTGTCAGCAGGCGCATCGGAGGTCGACAGGAACACCGCGGCGGATGCGGGTGATCTCGGTGCATGGCCGTTGCTCGCGAAGCTCGCCGGTCCCGGTGACATCCGGGGCCTCGATCCCGGTGAGATCGCCGAGCTCTGCACTCAGATCCGGGCCTTTCTGATCCAGAAGGTGTGCGCCACCGGCGGGCATCTCGGCGGGAATCTGGGGGTCGTCGAGCTGACCGTCGCCCTGCACCGGGCATTCGACTCGCCGCGAGACGTCCTGATCTTCGACACCGGACACCAGACCTACGTCCACAAGATCCTGACCGGCCGCGGTGCCGCCTTCGGCGGGCTCCGCCAGGAGGGCGGGCTGTCCGGCTATCCGAGCCGGGGTGAGTCCGCGCACGACACGGTGGAGAACTCCCACGCGTCGACCGCGCTCTCCTACGCCGACGGACTGGCCAAGGCCTTTGCGTTGCGGGGCGAGAAGGGGCGCCGGGTCGTGGCGGTGATCGGGGACGGCGGGATGACCGGCGGCCTCGCCTGGGAAGGACTCAACAATCTGTCCGTCCCTGGACCGGGCAGACCCGTTGTGGTCGTGCTCAACGACAACGGCCGCTCCTACGATCCCACGGTCGGGGGCCTGGCCGCGCACCTGGCTGCGCTGCGGAGGACTCGCCCCGAGGACGCCTCCGCCACCGGACCGTCACCTGCTCCCCGGTGGGTCGCGAACACCGTGTTCGAGCACCTCGGTCTCGCCTACATCGGACCCGTCGACGGCCACGACGTCGCGGCCCTCGAGTCCGCGTTCGACCACGCCCGCTCGCTCGGCCGGCCCGTCCTCGTGCACGTCGTCACCGCCAAGGGCAAGGGCTACGGGCCTGCGGAAGCCGACGAGGCCGACCGGATGCACGGCATCGGGGTCCTCGACTCCGCGACGGGTTCCGCCTTGGCGCCGGGAAAGCCAACGTGGACAGATGTTTTCGGCGACGAGATCGTGCGGATCGGCGAGCGTCGTCCCGACGTGGTCTGCGTGACCGCTGCGATGACGAATCCGGTCGGGCTAGGCCGCTTCGCCCGGGCGTTCCCCGAGCGGGTCTTCGATGTCGGAATCGCCGAACAGCACGCCGTCTGCTCGGCAGCGGGCCTGGCGATGGGGGGACTGCACCCTGTGGTGTGCCTCTACGCCACCTTCCTCAACAGGGCCTTCGACCAGGTGCTGATGGACGTCGCCCTGCAGCGGCAGCCGGTCACCTTCGTGCTGGACCGGGCAGGCATCACCGGTCCCGACGGCGCCTCCCATCACGGCATGTGGGACACCGGGCTCATGAGCGTGGTGCCGGGCGTGCGCGTCGCGGCGCCGCGTGATCCCGCCTCGCTGCGTGAACTCCTTCGCGAGGCCGTCGCCGACGAGCGAGGGCCGACGGTGATCCGCTATCCCAAAGCGACGGCGGGACCGGATATCCCGGCGGTCGCCCGGGTGGACGGCCTGGACATCGTGTACGCCTCCGGGGCGCCATCGCCGGAAGTGCTGCTGGTCGCCGCCGGAGCGATGGCGGGTCCCTGCCTCGACGCCGCGGCACTCCTGCACGGATCCGGGATCGGCGCCACGGTGGTCGATCCGCGCTGGATCATCCCGATCGGCCCGGCCCTGATCGAGCTGGCCGCGCGTCACCGCGTCGTCGTCACGGTCGAGGATGCCGCCCGGTCCGGGGGCATGGGGGCGCTTCTCGTGGAGGCCTGCGCCGATGCCGACGTGACGACGCCCGTTCTGCCACTCGGGCTCCCGCGCGCCTTCATCGATCACGGCGGACGGGGAGACCTGCTGGCCCAGCACGGGCTCACGGGGGAGCGGATCGCGGCCGCCGCGGTGCGCCTGCTCGCCCGGCCCTCGGCTCGGGCGGGTGATCCCGCATGAGTGAGCGCACCGACCTGCGGTCCAGGGACGAGGTGCTGGCGATCTTCGACGACGCAGGCCGAGAGGTCGGCACCGCGCCGAGGTCACGGGCCTTCGCGGAGGGACTGTGGCTGGCCAGCGCGGGGGTCCTACTGCGGTCCCTCGACGGTGGGTGGATCTATGTGCACCGCCGCTCGCACGACAAGGAGGTGTTCGCGGGGTTGCACGACTGCATCGCGGGCGGTGGGGTCGACCCGGGGGAGAGCCCCGAGCAGACGGCCCGCCGCGAGCTGGGGGAGGAACTGGGCGTCACCGGCGTCGCGCTGTCGCCACTGGCGCGTATCTCCTGGGACGGGAGCTGGGCGGGACGACCGCTGCGATGCCACCTCCACGCGTTCGAGGGGCGGTACGACGGGCCGATCCGGCACCAGGACAAGGAGATCGCCGACGGAGGGTGGTGGACCGAGGCGAGCCTGCGGCGGCGCCTCGTCGACCCGTCGTGGCCGTTCGCGCCGCACAGTCGGGCCCTGCTCGGCGCCTCGCTCGGGTGGGCGACGGGCCGCTAGAACTCGAACAGGTCGGCGGCGGCCTCGACCGCCAGCTGCGCGGCGGCGCTCTTGTCCGGGGCGAGGTCGTGTCCGGTGCCCTCGACCAGCACGAGTCGCGTCGGCGTCGGCACCAGTTCGAGTGCCGCGCGCATCTCGTCCGGGGTCCCGAACGGGTCCCGGCTGCCGTGCACGAACACGCACGGAACACGCAGGTCCGGCAGGTGGGCGGTCCTCGCCTTCTCCGGCTTTCCCGGCGGATGCAGCGGATACGAGAACAGCACGAGGCCGTCGCAGGACTCGGGATGCTCCGCCGCGAGCATGGTGGACTGGCGGCCGCCGTAGGAGTGTCCGCCGAGAATCACTGGGCCCGAGCAGAGTTCGCGCACCGCAGCCCCTGCGGCCGCGATGCCCTCGCGATCGCCGCCCGCGGTGGACGGACTCGGCGGGCCCTTCGGCCTGCGCTGGCGGAAGGGCAGGTCGTAGCGGAGCACGAGCAGCCCGTGCTGCGCGAACTCTGTTGCCGCCCGCTGCAACATCTTGGCGTCGCGGTTGCCGCCCGCCCCGTGTGCGAGCAGAAGGGCGCCGACAGGATCCCCTGCGGGCCGATGGAGAACGCCGCTCACGCCCTCGCGTTCGAACAGCTCAGTCATGACCTCGACGCTATCGCGTACCGGACCAGAGTGTTTAGGAGCCCGAACCAACGCTGACATCCGTACCCGATCGGAGGACGATGAAGCAGACCGGTCTCGCTCCTGGCCTCCCGGAGACCTGTCACGACAGCTCCCGCGGGTTTCCGACGGAAGGTGGGGTGGCTGAGATGGTCGAAGCTGCGCCCGGCGCGGCGGACGCCGAGAGTTCCGTCGAGAGTGGTGGCTACCACCAGGAACTGAAGCGGACGCTCGGTTCCTTTCAGGTGTTCGCGATCTCCTTCGCCTTCATCTCGGTGGCGGTCGGCATCTTCGGGACCTACGACGACGTGCTGCAGAACGGGGGGCCGGTCGGGATCTGGCTCTGGGCGATCGCGGTGGTCGGGCAGATCCTGGTGGCGCTGGTGTATGCGCAGTTCGCGGCTCGCATCCCGCTCAGCGGCTCCACCTACCAGTGGGCCTCACGCCTGGCCAACCCGAAGATCGGCTGGGGGTTCGGGTGGCTGACCGTCTGCTACCTGTCATTCGGTGTCGTGGCGGTCGACAATGCCCTTGCCAGTCAGGCATTCATGCCGCTCTTCGGCATGGCGCCGGACGAAGACACCGCGCGCGTGATCACGCTGGTGATGATGCTCATCCAGGCATTGCTCGTGGTGTTCTCGACGCGCATCGTCGCGATGATCAACACCAGCGCGGTGGGGCTCGAGCTGGTGATCGTCGTGGTGCTGGCGATTGCGCTCATCGTCGCCGTCCTGATCACGGGTGACGGCGGGGCGGGCAACCTCACCTCGCGCGGTGTCACCGAGAACGCACCCGACTATTTCGCCGTCGGCGGCGGGTTGATGGCCGCGATGATCATGGGCCTGGCCACGCTCGTCGGCTTCGACGCCGCGGCGAACCTGGCCGAGGAAGCCAAGGATCCCTTCCGCAGCGTCCCGCGCGCGATCGTGGGATCGGTCGCGGCGGCCGGGGCACTGGGAATGGTGTTCCTGATCGCACTCACCGTCGCGATCGACGACATCCCCCGGATCAGCAAGAGCGAGTCGCCGGTCGCCACGATCATGCGCGATCAGCTCGGTCCCGTGATGGAGCGGACACTCCTGGTCGCGATCACGTTCGCCTTCTTCGCCGCCGGGATGGTCACGATGGCCGCGTGTTCGCGGATCGTCTTCGCGATGGCGCGTGACTCCCGGTTCCCCGCTTACCGGGTGATGCGGCGGATCAACCCGCGCACGCAGACCCCGGTCCAGGCGACGATCCTGATCCTCGTCGTCGGGGTCGTCCTGATGGTTGCGCTTCCCGGCGATGCGCTGCTGAAGTTGATCGTGGCGGGGACGCTGCTCACGGCCATCGTCTACGCAGCGACCGTCGTCCTCTACCTTGCGGTGCGCAAGCGGTTGGACCGCAAGGAGGGCGGATTCAACCTCGGGCGGTTCGAACTACCCGTCGCGGTCGGGGCGTTGGTGTGGATGGCGGTCGTGCTGTTCGTGCTGATATCCCCGGGGGAGGCGTTGGTCCCCGTCCTGATCGTGGGGGGTCTGCTCGTCCTGGGCGGGCTGTTCTTCCTCGCCATGTGGTTCTTCGATCGCGAGGTGCTCGAGACCGAGCCAGGAGATAACAGCGTCTACAAGCATTGACCGGAGGTGACCGAGTGAGTGCTACCGCCAGGCTGACGGGTGAGGTGGTGCGTCCGGGCGATCCCGGATACGAGGCGGCGCGGGTCGGCTGGAACCGCCTGTACTCCCGCTATCCCGAGGCGATCGTGTTCTGCTGCGACGCGCACGAGGTGGTCGCTGCTGTCGAGTGGGCTCGGGAGGAGGGCATCGCCCTGCGCGCCCGCAGCGGCCGCCACAGCCTCGAGGGCTGGTCCTCGCTCGACGGCGGTCTGGTCGTCGACGTCAGCCGGATGAAGGACGTCGAGATCGACGAGACGGCGCGCACGGCAACGGTCGGGACGGGGCTCACCCAGACCGAGGCGGTCGCGGCGCTCGGGCGGCGCGGATATGTCGTTCCGACCGGCTCCGAGGGCGGCGTCGGCCTCGGCGGCGTGATCCTCGGCGGCGGCTTCGGATTGCTCACCCGCCGCATGGGAATGGCCAGCGACAACCTGCTCGCCGCCGAGCTCGTGGTGGCCGACGGCGTGCGCTCGGCGAAGATTGTCGAGGCCACCGAGACCACCAACTCCGACCTGCTCTGGGCATGCCGCGGCGGGGGCGGCGGCAACTTCGGGATCGCGACGTCCTACACATTGAGGCTGCACGAGCTATCCGATGTCACCTTCCTGATCGCCAGGTGGACCGGGCACGGCGAGCTGGGCGAGCTGCTGCGCACATGGCAGCGGGACGCGCCGGTCGCCGACGAGCGGCTGACGAGCGCGCTCGAGATCGATTCCACCGCGGTCGAGCTCTCCGCGTTGCTCTACGACGGCTCGCGCCGGGAGCTGACCGACCAGCTGCGCTCGCTGCTGACGATCGGCGACCCCGAGGTGACCGTCATGGAGGACGCCTGGCCCGCGGTGTACGGCAGCGTCGACCGGGGTCCGGACGACGTGGCCAACTGGAAGTTCTACTCCCACTTCGTCACCCGTCCGTTCCCCGACGAGGCGATCGATCTGGTCGTCCGCTACATGGCCGACACGCCAAGCGCGCCGAGCAACTTCTTCTGCTCGAGCTTCGGTGGTGCCGTGCGGCACGCCCCGCCGGGCGGGGCGGCTTTCCCGCACCGCGACGCGTTGTTCTACTGCGAGCCGGGCGCGGCCTGGAACGATCCCGAGCTGAACTCGAAGGCTCTTGGCTGGGCGGCCGGCTTCTGGCGTGCGCTGCGCCCGTACAGCGACGGTGCCTACGTCAACGTGCCCAACGCCGCCGCATCGGACTGGGAGCGCGACTACTACGGGCCCAACCGCGAGCGCCTGCGGCAGGTCAAGGCCGCCTACGACCCGGAGAACGTGTTCCGCTTCGAGCAGAGCGTGCCCCCCGCGCCCTGCTGACGACGGACCTCCGCGATCTCGACCGGCTCGAGCGGGAACGGGGGAGCGCCGACGCCGGTGATCCGGTAGTTGCCCCACGGGTCCTGTTCGGCCAGCGTCGCGGGCGTCTCGGGTCCGCCGGGGATGGTGAGGTGCATCGCGGATCGGCCGCGCTGCTTCTGCTCCGTCAGCCCCTCGCCCGCGATCCGGCCGTACCAGTGGTAGTTCCCGTCGAGTGGTTCGAAGTGGCCGTTCAGGTGCACCTGCACCGACAGGGTGACGTCGTCGGTCGTCAGCGCCGCGGACCCGGCGTAGGCGTCGTCGTCCTCGCGTTCGTCGACGTTGCTGAGTTCGAAGGCGTTCCGCTGGGGGCCACGCACGGCCCGCGGGCTCGGCCGCCACCACGACCGGGCGGGCGCGCGGTGGACGATCCGGTTGAACTCGCGCTGGGCCCCCGCGCGCACCTCGATCCGGGTCGCCTCCTCGGCCGTCATCATCGTCAGGCAGGCGCGGATGTGACGGCCCTCGTCCGCCGCCTGCCCGCAGGCGGCGAGGAAGAGGTTCGGGAAGCCGGTGTGCGCGATGCCGAGATAGGCCGCCTGCTCGCCGCGCATGGCCTCCTCGAGGCTCGTCCCACCGCGGCCCACGATCGGGACGGCGATTGCGGGGTCGGCCACCAGGATCCGGGGGCGGTGGACCTCGCCGGACTCGGTCCGCACCCGCCACCGGTCGGTCGCCTCGTCGAAGTCGCAGGAGACCGTCCCCGGCCCGCCGGACAGGTCGAGGACGAGGTTGCCGGGTCGTCCGGAGTCCTCGAGCGCGCGTGCGATGCCCGGTCCCGCGGATCCGGCGCCGACGACCAGGATCCCGGCCTCGGGCATCACAGGAAGCCGCCGCGCCGCCACATCGCCCGGGAACTCGCCCGCATCAGCCCGTTCTCCTCCAGGAACGCGGCCAGCGATTCGAAGCCGCGGCGCTGGTTCTCCCGGAAATACGGGTTCGCCAGTGCCTGCCTGCGGGCCTCCTTGGGGTCGAGGCCGGCCCGCGAGTACATCACCGGGTTGGTGAACAGCCGCTGGAACAGCGGACCGCCGATGCCCTGCACCGTTCCGACCCACAGCTGTTCGATCCGATGGCTCTGCGCCACCCGGCGGCGCACGCCCTCGCGGGCAAAGCGGATGTGGCGTGATTCCTCGGTGACGTGGATCTTCATCAGTCGCGAGATCATCGGCTGCAGCTGTGGGTCGTCGAGTACGCGGCGCTGGGTGGCGTCGAAGATCTCCTCGCCGATCAGGGCGGCCACCCACAGCATGGTGCCGCGGAACGTCTTGGGCAGGAGGTTCACCACCAGGGCCTGGTGTCGTCGTAGCTGGTACGGCTTGGCGCCCATCCGCTCGATCGCCCGGCCGAACATGGTCATGTGCCTGCACTCGTCCCCCATCTCGGTGAGCACGTACCGGGTGTGCAGCGAGGCAGGGTCGTTGTGCAACAACGCCCGCAGCAGGGCCTGATTGAGGATGTTCTCGAACCAGATCCCGACGCTGAGGATGTTCGCGGATTCCTGCCGGGAGAGCTCGATCCGCTGCACCTCGCTCATCGATTCCCACATCGGCGTCCCGTAGAGGGAGAGCACGTGCGGGGGCAGGAAGTACTTGCCCTCCTCGAGGGGCGCGTCCCAGTCGATGTCCACGACGGGGGCGTACGAGCGTTTGACCGAGCCCTTGAGCAGTCGATCCGCGACCGTCTCCCGGTCGAGCGGTGTGGCGGCCT
The DNA here is from genome assembly GCF_053607505.1 of Rhodococcus sp. NPDC055112. Lineage (NCBI taxonomy): Bacteria > Bacillati > Actinomycetota > Actinomycetes > Mycobacteriales > Nocardiaceae > Rhodococcus > Rhodococcus sp. NPDC055112. The sequence continues at coordinate 8,651 of NZ_JBSGTR010000059.1, read as the reverse complement.
GCGACATGGCTGTCCTCCGTGGCTGATCCCGGTGTGGTGCCGGGCATTTCGCGTGCACGTTTTCGTTCTCTGTAAAAACGTAAACCGCTCGACGGGTGAGGTCAATAGATACCTGTGAACCGAATTCACATTCTCTTGCCCGATTCCGGCGTCGGCGCCGCTCGAGGAGGCGTCGCCATAGAATCGGCCGGTGAGGCCTTCAGCGAGACCAGTGGATCCGGACGCGATCCGGGAGCAGATCCTGGACGCGGCGCACGAGTGCGTCATCGAGCTGGGGTACACCTCCCGACTGCACGCGGCCATCGCGCAGCGCGCGGGACTGTCGCGGCCCACCGTCTACAAGTACGTCGGGGATCAGAACGCGATCTTCGGTGCCCTCTTCCAGCGCGAGATCACCCGGTTCTTCGTCGTGCTCGATCCCGTGTTGCGTGGGCAGGAGCGGAGCCTGCGGAGCGACCAGAAACCGGGCCGGGACCTGCGGGTCGGATTCGTCGATGCGATCGTGTTCGCCGTGCAGTACGCGCGTGCGCACCCGCTGCTCCAGAAGGGCCTGCGCGACGATCCTCAGGTGGTGCTGCCGTGGTTCACGGTGCGGGCCAAGCCCTTCGTCGAGCTCGGTGCGCACCTGCTCACCCCGCACTTCCAGCGGCTTTTCACGCCCGGGCAGCTCGCGGAGGTCAGCCCGAAGGCGATCTCCGAGTGGGCCTTTCGGATCATCGGGTCGCTGATCGTCACCGAGGGCATCGTGGACACCACGCAGGAGCAGTCGCTGCGCGAATTCGTCAGCTCGCTGCTGTCGATCGCGTTCATGCCGGCGCCGGACCCGGAGTTGGTGCGCGGCGCGGGGTGATTCCCGCTCGGGCCGGGCGCTACTTGGGCACGGCCACCGTGAGCAGGAAGGCGACGTCCTCGAGTGCCTCGACGCTGTGCCGGGCCGCCGGGATGACCAGCATGTCGCCGGTCGAGCCCTTCCAGGAGTCCTCGCCGCTGATCAGTGCGAGCTTGCCGCTGAGCACCAGCAGGGTGGCCTCGCCCGGGCTGTCGTGCTCTGCCATCACTTCGCCCGCGCTCAGTCCGACGACCGTCTGCCGGAGGCTGCGCTGATGGCCCCCGTAGATGGTCTGCGAGCTGCGCCCGCTGGTGGCAGCGGCGGCGAGCTTGAGCTGCTGCCGGGCGACGGCTGTCAATGACTTCTTGTCCATGAAGCGCCTCTCCTTGGGCTTGGGGAAAGACCTGCCCTTGGAGTATGACGCACCACCACACCCATGGGGCGTTACTGACCGAACCGATCAGCCGCGAATGTAGGTGCGGAACCGGAACCGCAGTCCGTTCCTCTCCGAGGTCAGCCAGTCGCCGGTTGTCGCGGGAGTCCACTCGTCGCCGATCCTCGGCGCGTAGGCGTCGCCCTCGGTGTCCAGGTCCACCTCGGTCACGAACAGTCGGTCGGCGAACGGCATTGCCGCGGTGTAGATCTCGCCGCCCCCCATCACCCAGGCCTCGCCGGGTCCGGCCAGGACGAGGGCGGACTCGACCGAGTGCGCGGCCTCGGCGCCCTCGGCCCGCCAGTCCGGGTCGCGGGTCACCACGATGTTGCGCCTGTCCGTGAGCGGCCGGAACCGGGGAGGCAGCGAGTCCCAGGTCTTCCGGCCCATCACCACCGGGTGCCCCGAGGTGACGTCCTTGAAGTAGGCCATGTCCTCGGGAATCCGCCACGGGATCGCGCCGTCGCGGCCGATGACGCCTGCCGGGTTCTGCGCCCAGATCAGTCCGAGCACTAGATCGCCACCGGTGCCTTGATGGCGGGGTGATGGCGGTAGTCGACGATCTCGATGTCGTCGAACTCGTAGTCGAAGATGGAATCGCGGGGCGCGAGCACGAGCTTCGGGTACTCGTACGGCTCGCGGCCGAGCTGCTCGGTGACCTGGTCCACGTGGTTGTCGTAGATGTGGCAGTCGCCGCCGGTCCAGATGAACTCGCCCACCTCGAGGCCGGTCTGCGCGGCGACCATGTGGGTGAGCAACGCATAGCTGGCGATGTTGAACGGCACGCCGAGGAACAGGTCCGCGCTGCGCTGGTACAGCTGGGAGCTGAGCCTGCCGTCGGCGACGTAGAACTGGAAGAAGGCGTGGCACGGCGCGAGCGCCATCTGCGGGATCTCGCCCACGTTCCATGCAGAGACGATCATCCGCCGCGAGTCCGGATCGGTCTTGAGGGTCTCGATGACCTGGGTGATCTGGTCGATGTGCTCGCCGCTGGGCGTGGGCCAGTTCCGCCACTGCACGCCGTACACCGGGCCTAGCTCGCCCTCGGGGGAGGCCCACTCGTCCCAGATCGTGACGCCGCGGTCCTGCAGCCACTTCACGTTCGACTCGCCGCGCAGGAACCAGAGCAGCTCGTAGACGATGGACTTGAGGTGCACCTTCTTGGTGGTGATAAGCGGGAAGCCCTCGGTCAGGTCGAACCGCATCTGGTGGCCGAACACACTGCGCGTGCCCGTGCCGGTGCGGTCCGCCTTCGGGGTACCGGTCTCCATGACGAGTCGCAGCAGGTCTTCGTAGGGCGTGTGCACGGCCGCCAGTTTAGGCGGCTCCGCCACCTGTGAGTCCTTTCGGCCCGCGGGGGGACCGGAAGGACTCACGGGCGATAGCCTGCCGTCATGCGTGAACTCCTCGTGATCGGCATCGGCGCCGGCGACCCCGACCAGGTGACCGTGCAGGCGATCAAGGCGATGAACCGCGCCGAGGTGTTCTTCGTCATCGGCAAGGGGGCCGAGAAGCAGGACCTCGTCGACCTGCGCACCGGGATCCTGGACGAGCACATGCGCGGGACCTACCGGATCGTCGACATCGTGGACCCGCCCCGCGACCGGACCCCGTCGGACTATGAGGGTGTCGTCGACGACTGGCACGACCGGCGGGCCGCGATCTTCGAGGAGCAGTTCGGTGCCGTCGAGGGCGTCGGCGCGATCCTGGTGTGGGGCGATCCGTCGCTCTACGACAGCACCCTGCGGATCGTCGAGCGGGTGCTCGCCAGGGGCATCGCGACGTTTGAGTACTCGGTGATCCCTGGGGTCACGAGCGTGCAGTCGCTGGCGGCGCAGCACCGCATCGTGCTCAACCGGATCGGCGAGCCCGTGCACATCACGACCGGCCGACGCCTGCGCGACGGCCTGCCCGAGGGGGTGCGGGACGCGGTGGTGATGCTCGACGCCGACTGCAGCTTCACCGAGGTGCCCGGCGACGACGTGCAGATCTGGTGGGGCGCGTACCTGGGCACCGAGGACGAGGTGCTGATCTCCGGGAACCTGCGAGAGGTCGAGGCCGAGATCGTTCGCGTTCGGGCCGAGCTGCGCGAGCGCAAGGGCTGGATCATGGACACCTATCTGCTGCGGAGCTGATGGGCACTGTGCGCGTGTTGTACCCCAACCGGGTCAAGACGCGCGCACAAGCGCCGAAGGTGCCTAGGCTGTTGGCATGCCCGAACTGCCCGAGGTAGAGGCCCTGGCACAGTTCCTGCGCACGCATGCCGTCGGCTCGGTGGTGGGCCGGATCGACATCGCGGCGCTGAGCGTGCTCAAGACGTTCGACCCACCGATCACCGACCTGCAGGGCAAGGACGTCGTCGGCGCCGCCAGGTTCGGCAAGCACCTGGGGATCCGGTGCGGCGACGAGGACGGGCTGTGGCTGATCACCCACCTCTCCCGGGCCGGCTGGCTGCGCTGGGCCGACAACCCGAGCGCGACGCCGCCGAAGCCAGGCGGCAAGAGCCCGCTGGCGCTGCGGGTGCACCTGTTCACCCCCGACGGCGGGACTCCGGCGTTCGACCTCACCGAGGCGGGCACCAAGAAGCGGCTCGCGGTCTGGGTGGTGCGCACCCCCGCCGAGGTGCCGGGGATCGCGAAGCTCGGACCCGACGCGCTCGACATCACCGAACCGGCATTCGCCGAGCTGCTGGGAAAGAGCTCGCAGCGGATCAAGACCGTGCTCACCGACCAGTCAGTGCTGGCCGGGATCGGCAACGCGTATTCCGACGAGATCCTGCACCTGGCCAAGCTGTCGCCGTTCGCCACCGCGAACAAGCTGACCGCGGATGAGGTGGCCACCCTGCACGCGGCGATGCGGGCGGAGCTGACCGACGCCGTGGACCGCTCGGTTGGCCAGGACGCCGCGCGGCTCAAGGGGGAGAAGCGCTCCGGGTTGCGGGTGCACGCCAGGACCGGGATGCCGTGCCCGGTGTGCGGGGACACCGTCCGGGAGGTGTCGTTCGCGGAGCGGTCGTTTCAGTACTGCGCGACCTGCCAGACCGGCGGCAAGATCCTCGCCGACCGGCGACTGTCGAGGTTGCTGAAATAGGTTCGCGGCACCTCAGCGCCGGTGCCGATACCCGATCCACGCCCGGCGCAGGTCACCATGCGGGTCGTTCTCGATCCGCGCGGTGGTGTCGACGATCAGCGTCTCGCGCCGCGCTGCCGTGTAGGCCGGCCAGGTGGACCTGGGCGCCCCGTACCGGGCGAAGTGCAGCCAGTGCGACTGCATGATGGCCGTGGCCTCCCGCAGCCCGCGACGGCCGCCCAGCACGGTGGCCGCCCGGCCGAGCGCGGCGTCGCCGATTCCGAAGACCGCGAGCAGCTCGGTCGCGTGGGTGGCGCCGAAGCCGGTGACGTTGAGCAGCCGCGGGGCGAAGTCGTAGCGGTAGTCGAAGGTCGGTGCGGTGGCCGCGTGCGCCTGGGCGACGAGGATCGTCGGCTCCCAGAAGGTGGCGTCACCGCCGATCCGCACGGCGGCCCGGCGACCCGGGTAGCCCGGGTAGGCGGCCAGGATGCGGGCCTTGAGCTCGGGGTCCGTCTCGGAGAACATCTTCTCGATCCGGACCGGGTCGGTGGGGATGATGTCGAGGAACCGCGGAAACATCGTGCCCTCACGGGCATTGGTGCCGATGATCAGCGGGATGGCGTGCGCGAGGCCCTCGGCGAACGCGTCGAGCGGGTGTCTCGGCAGGAGGTCGCCGTCGACGAAGGGGGCGAACGCCCTGGTGCCGGGCTCCTCGTCGGCGCCGCGCGCGGTCAGGGCGTCGCCCGCGCGGACCAGCGCGTCGGGGTCCGCGGTGCTGAGGGCAAGGGCCGCGTCGTCGTCGGCGCCGAGGATCTCGAGGAACTCGGCCGCCCAGGCCTTGGCGCGGCCGGGGCCGTAGACGGAGGCGGCGGGCGGGCTCTGCGCGATGGCGCGCGCGAACAGGCCCTCGGCCGCAGGCACGCACATCAGGGTGGTCACGGCGTTGGCCCCGGAGGATTCCCCGAACAGCGTGACGTTGTCCGGATCGCCACCGAACGCGGCGATGTTGCGGCGCACCCAGCGCAGCGCCGCGAGCTGATCGCGCAGGCCGAGGTTGGAGTCGAAAGTCCGTTCGGGGGTGGAGTATTCGCCGAAATCGAGGTAGCCGAGCGCGCCGAGCCGGTAGTTCAGCGACACGTACACGATGTCGCCGCGCCGGACGAGCGTGTCGCCCCGATAGACGCCGGTGGACGAGGATCCGCCGCTGTACGCGCCGCCGTGGATGAACACCATTACCGGCCGAGGGGCGGAACTCCGTGCGGCTGGCGTGAGCACGTTCAGGGTCAGGCAGTCCTCGTCGGTGCGGATCCCGCGCCGCTCGGCGCGCCCGGACTGGGGCGCGGCCGGGCCGAAATCCAGCGCGTCGCGCACCCCGGACCACGGCGCGACGGGTTGCGGGGCCCGCAGCCGGAGCTCGCCCACCGGTGGTGCGGCGTACGGGATCGCACGCCAGGACCGGAGGCCGTCGTGTTCCCGACCGCGGACCCGGCCCGCGTCGGTGGCGACGATCAACGGGTCAGCCACGCCTGGCCTCCAGCAGCCGCAGCCAGACCTCACTGACCGTCGGGTACGAGGGCACCGCGTGCCAGAGCGACTCCATCGGCACCGCGCCGACCACCGCGACGGTGGCCGCGTGGACCAGCTCCGCCACCTCGGTTCCCGCGAAGGTCGCGCCCACCAGGGTGTCGGTGCCACGATCGATCACCAGCTTCGCCCGACCGGTGAAATCGTCTCGCGCCAGCGATGATCCGGCCACCGCGATGTCGATCTCGACGGTCTCGACATCGATGCCGTCCGCGCGGGCCGCGCGCTCGGTGCGGCCGACGGAGGCGACCTCGGGGGAGGTGAACACCACCTGCGGCACCTGGGCGTGGTCCGCGCTCGCGGTGAACCGGGCCCCGTCCAGTGCGCGGCCCTCCGCCCGGGCGGCGATCACGTCGCCGCACACCCGGCCCTGGTACTTGCCCATGTGCGTGAGCGCCGCGCGGCCGTTGACGTCGCCGACCGCGTAGAGCCATTCGCCGGGTACGCCCGATACGGCGAGATGGTCGTCGGTGGGAGTGCGCCCGTCCGTCAGCCCCACCGCGGCGAGGCCGAGGCCGGAGGTGGCGGGGTGACGTCCGGCCGCGACGATCACCTCGTCGACGGTGATCTCGCCTCGTTCCCGGCCGTCGAAGGTGATGGTCACCGGTCCGCCGTGGATCCGGCCCACGCCGGTGTCGCGCGGCTGCTCGCGGCGAACGGCGCTCGGGCTGGTGCCGAACAGCACCGTCGCGCCCGACGCCCGCAGGGACTCGGCGACGAGTTCGCCCGCGTACGGCTCGGCGGACGCGAGCAGCGCCGAGCCTCGGACGATCAGGGTCAGCTCGCGCACCCCGAGGGCGAGCAGCCACGTCGCGCACTCGGTGGCGACCACGCCGCCGCCGATGATCGCGACCCGCTCGGGCACCTCCCGAAGGTTGGTGGCGTCCCTGGAGATCCACGGCAGCGCCTCGCGCAGCCCCGGCACCGGCGGTATCGACGCGATGGTGCCGGTGGCGACCACTACCGCGTGCCGCGCCCGCAATGTGCGGGTCGGTGGATCGCCGTGGCCGCCGGTGGAGAGCTCGACGGTGCGTTCGCCGGTGAGCGCGGCGGACCCGTGGATCACCTCGATGCCCGCGGAGGCGGCCCACTTTCGCTGCCCGGAATCGTCGTGGTGACTGGTGAATTCGTCGCGGCGGGCGAACACGGCGCGGCGGTCCAGCGTCGCGTCGCCAACAGACTCGCGGACGCCGGGCATGGCACGGGCCGCCGCCAGTACCTCGGCGGGCCGCAGCAGGGCCTTGCTGGGCATGCAGGCCCAGTACGAACACTCGCCGCCGAGCAGTTCGTGTTCGATGATCGCGGCGGTCCGATCCGAACCGGCGACGGCGTAGGCGGCGGCGTTCTCGCCCGCCGGCCCACCGCCGATCACGATGACGTCGTATTCCTCCGTCGATGTGGCCATGGTTCCCACCGTAGAGCGGTGAGCGGCGCCGGGCGAGGCATTCGCGCGGCGCCGCATCACGGTTCCGCAATGCTTGCGCTGCGCATTTCGACCGGCCGATACTCCAAGGTGGGACTTCCATCCGCGAGACACCCTCGGGCAGGAGGGGCGCTATGAGCACCGAACCCGGCGCCGCCGCCGCTGACCATGCGGCGACGGTAGGAGCCCTCTATGCCGCGTTCGCCCGCGGCGACATCCGCGCGGTCCTCGGCATGCTCGCCGAGGACGTGCGCTGGGAGGACTGGGCCGACAACTTCGCGCAGCGCGCCGACGTGCCATGGCTGCGTCGGCGGGGCGGCCGCGAGGGTGCCGCCGAGTTCTTTGGGATCGTTGGCGGATTCGACATCGGTGAGTTCGCGGTCCTGTCGATCATGGCGGGCGAGAGCCAGGTGGCCGCGGAGATCAGCATCGACGCCGTGGTCCCTGGCGGGGGTCACTACCGCGACGAGGAGCTGCACCTGTGGTCCTTCGACGGGGCCGGGAAGATCTCGCGGATGCGGCACTACGTGGACACCGCGAAGCACATCGCCGCCGCGGGCGGCGTCGACACCACGTCGCGCGTGATGAACGGATCGTCAACCGAGGGTTGACGATCTGGGTTTGTCAACCTAGGGTTGACGCATGGTGAAGCCGACGAAGATGACGAATCCTGTCCGCCTCGACGACCTGATCGCGGGCATCAAGAAGGCGCACGCCGATGCGCTCGACCAGCTGTCCGACGCGGTCATCGCGGCCGACCACCTCGGGGAGGTGGCCGACCACCTGATCGGGCACTTCGTCGACCAGGCCCGGCGGTCAGGGGCGTCCTGGAAGGACATCGGCGCCAGCATGGGCGTCAGCAAGCAGGCCGCGCAGAAGCGCTTCGTGCCCAAGGGTGAATCGCCGGACCTGGATCCGAGTCAGGGCTTCAGTCGGTTCACCGACCGGGCCAAGAATGTCGTGATGGCGGCGCAGAACGAGGCCCGCGCCGCAGGCAACGACCAGATCCTGCCTGCGCACCTCGTGCTCGGCCTGATTGCCGACCCCGAGGGCCTCGGTCCGCGGCTCGTCGTCGCGCAGGGCATCACCCTGGAGGCGGCCCGTGCCGCCGCGGCCGCCTCCCTGCCCGCGAAGGCCGGGGAGCTGCCCGAACTCATCCCGTTCGACGTGCAGTCCAAGAAGGCCCTCGAGCTCACCTTCCGGGCGGCACTCCGGTTGGGGCACAACTATATCGGCACCGAACACATCCTGCTCGCCCTGCTCGAATTCGAGGACGGCTCGGGTCTGCTCACCGACCTCGGCCTCGACGGGGC